>JAEZDQ010000096.1 GCA_023433225.1 Bacteroidota bacterium
AAACAAGGCCGTAGCAATTGAAGGATTAATTAAAAAATTCGAAAAGGAAGGAAACCATAAAGTAAATGCTGTTTGCGATGAGGACACGCCGAAATTCACAGCGGAAACCTGGAATAATTTATCCGAAAAACAAAAACAAAAAATTCTCCTGAAATACCGTCTGACTTATTTAGCAGAAGCAGAGGTCAACTGGTGTGCCGCATTGGGAACGGTTTTGGCGAATGACGAAGTGGTTAACGGCGTTTCAGAACGTGGCGGTTATCCCGTGGTTCGTAAAAAAATGACCCAATGGATGATGCGCATCACAGCCTATGCAGAAAGGCTTTTGAGCGATTTGGAAAAAATCGATTGGCCGCAACCCATTAAAGACGCTCAAACCTATTGGATTGGAAAAAGCAAAGGCGCCTCCGTTAACTTTATGGTTAAAGACCATGACTTAAAAATCGAAGTTTTCACCACAAGGCCCGACACCATTTTTGGCGTATCCTATTTGACACTCGCACCTGAACATCCTTTTGTTTCAAAGATCATGACTCATGATAGAAAAGAAGCGGTTCAAAATTATGTAGAACAAACTTCCAAACGTTCCGAACGCGAGCGTATGGCCGATGTAACTAAAATTACCGGCGAATTTACCGGTGCCCATGCCATTCATCCATTGACCGGACAGGAAATCCCTATCTGGATTGGGGATTATGTATTGTCATCTTATGGAACGGGAGCCGTGATGGCGGTTCCTGCAGGTGACGACCGCGATTATAAGTTTGCCAAACATTTTGGATTACCCATTCCGGAAATATTTAAGAACAAAGATATTTCCGAGTCTGCATTTACGGATAAAGAAGGTTTTGAGCTGCAAAATTCCGATATACTCAACGGCCTCGGCTATAAAGAAGCTACCGAAAAAATCATCAGGGTTTTGGAGGAAAACCGTTTTGGAAAAGGTAAAGTCAATTATCGCCTGCGCGATGCGGTCTTTTCCCGTCAACGCTATTGGGGAGAACCGGTTCCGGCCTATTATAAAGATGGCGTGCCTTATATGATCGAGGAAAAATACCTGCCTTTGGTATTGCCGGAGGTAGATGAATATTTGCCGACTGAAACCGGTGAACCTCCTTTGGGGCGGGCAAAAAACTGGGCTTGGGATACTGTCAATAAAAAAGTGGTAAGCAATGATATGCTTCGACAGGCTCAGCATGACCCAAGCACAGAAGCGTTACGTGAGGCAAGGAATGAAAATCTTCCTGACAATGAAAACCGTCACCCTGAGCTTGTCGAAGGGCAAACCGTTTTCCCATTGGAATTAAACACCATGCCGGGCTGGGCGGGAAGTTCTTGGTATTTTTTACGGTATATGGATGCGCAAAATCCCGAAGAATTTGCGTCTAAACAAGCGATGGATTATTGGCAAAACGTGGATTTGTATATGGGTGGAAGCGAACACGCGACCGGACATTTATTGTATGCGCGTTTTTGGCAGAAATTCCTGTTTGACAGAGGCTGGGTGCCGACCGATGAGTTCGCCCAAAAACTCATCAACCAAGGAATGATTTTGGGGATGAGTGCGTTTGTTTATAGAGTTGACTTTGATTATCATCATTCTTCAACTAGTAAAGAATTTATTACACCTAAGTTATTAAACCCAATTTATACAAGTTATAATACTTATAAAGTGTATGAAGATCTGAGAATTAAAATTTTATATTCTAAAGATTTAACAGCCCAAGAAATTTATGATTTTAATAGGTTTAATGGATTTAGAAGCGGAATTGGTGCAATTCATGAGGAAAGTCCCGTTTTGAGAATACTTTCTGAATTTGATAAATCTATTATTAAAACTTACCAGGAATTATTAGATAAGGTAACTAAAGATATAAATAGAGGTAATTTTGGGGTTATTGTTGAGAATTTGAAATTTACGCCAATACCAGTTGATGTTAGTTTATTAAAAGACGGCGGAGATGAATTAGACATAGAAAAATTCAAAGCTTGGCGCGAAGAATATGCTGACGCTGAATTTATTTTAGAAAACGGAAAATACATTTGTGGTCGCGAAGTCGAAAAAATGTCGAAATCGAAATACAATGTCGTCAATCCGGACGATATCTGTGAGCAATACGGAGCCGATACTTTGCGTCTGTACGAAATGTTTTTAGGTCCGATTGAACAAGCAAAACCTTGGAATACGCAAGGTCTGAGCGGCGTTTATTCTTTCCTGAAAAAGCTTTGGAAACTCTACCATACTCCCCCTCAGGGGGAGCAGGAGGGGGCCTTCTATGTGTCTGATGAGGACCCCATCAAAGTGGAAATGAAAGTTTTACATCAGACCATCAAAAAAGTGGATGAAGACGTGAATAATTTTTCTTTCAATACTTCGGTTTCCAATTTTATGATTGCCGTGAACGAATTAACCAAACTGAATTCAAATAAACGCGCCGTTTTGGAACCTTTGGCCGTTTTGATTTCGCCTTATGCGCCACACATCGCGGAAGAATTATGGCAGAAATTAGGACATACGGAAAGTATTTCCTTTGCGGAATTCCCTGAATTCGATGCGAAATGGTTGGTAGAAGACTCTAAGGAATATCCGGTTTCATTTAACGGAAAAATGCGATTCAAACTGGAACTGCCTATGGATTTGAACAAAGAAGAAATTCAGGAAGCGGTTATGGCAGACGAACGTACGCAAAAACAACTGGAAGGAAGGACACCCAAAAACGTCATCATCGTTCCGGGGAAAATCATCAACATTGTAGGATAAATAAAATTAAAATTAGAATAAAATGAGCAACACAAATATTTCGACAAAATCACTGGGAATGGGATTCCTGTGGTTTTTTCTTATCGCCGTAGTCATCATTCTTGCATTGATGTTCGGATTGCCGAAATACAACGTCTGGCAGCAGGAAATGGCCGGAAAAGCGGAAATGGCCAAAGCCGAACAAAACCGTAAAATTTTGGTGGAAGAAGCCAAAGCCCGTTTGGAAGCCGAAAAGCTAAATGCCCAAGCAGAAATTGAGCGTGCACGCGGAATGGCGGAAGCGATGAAGGTTGAAAATGGTACGCTGAATGAAACCTATAATCAGTATCTCTTCATTCGTACTTTGGAGAAAATTGCCGATAAAGGAAGTTTACCTCAGATTATTTACGTTCCCTCCGAAGGATTGTTGCCGGTAATGGACATACACAAAAAAGTTGAATAAGCGATTTCATTTTGGTCAAGTTTTTGTTTTAGGCTCCACATAAAACAAAAATTCATCATGGACATAGAATTTATCGAGAAAGAGGAAGTAATCAACTACCATTTCACCAATGTAGAGAAATCAAAAAGAGAAGTAACCCGGGAAAAACTGGAACGCGCATTGCGTTTGGGCAATGAGTTTAAGTCCAAAACTTTTCTGACTTTTCAGACCGATCAAGGCGCGAAGCGCATTGAAACCACAGTCTGGACTTTGACCGATGAATTCATTCAAATCAAGGGCGGCGTGACCATCCCTTTGAAGTCCCTGTTGGATGTTCAGTAACTACCTTAAGCTTCCCAAGATAGCCTCCAGCTTCATTTGCAGCATTTGATCCTGCTTCACGCGTTCGGCAATGGCGGTATAATCCCTTTTGGTCAGGTCTTGTTTGGCATAAGCTTTCTCCACGTCGGCTTCTAACTTTTCTTGGACTTTTTGGATTTTGGGTTGAATCCGTTCAAACTTTTCAAATTCCGAATCGGCTACATCCGGCTCAATATCAGGATTGTCTTTGGTGTCATTAATCGCATGGTAGGTTTCCAAATCCAACTCTACATCCGCAATGATTTTGGCCATTTCATTTTGCGCTTTCAGATTAAGTGTAACCATTTCGGAATAAGCTTTGGCAAACCGCTCCAAATCATAATCTGTTACTTCCTGCGCTTGGACAAATAGGGTTGGAATCATTAATAATAGAAACCAAAGGGATTTCAGCTCATTCATTTTTTCTAATTTAGAAAACAAAAATACTTCATATTCTTGGGGTTACAAATATTTATCTTCTATATAAAATGTTAATTATCAATTGGTTTTCAAAGTGGCATAATTATTTCATTTTCTTCCCATGTTAATTTTAAAATTAAATTTATGAAAACCACAGGAAAAATGTATGGCATGTTGATGGGGATTTTATTGTTTTCCTCTTTCGCTTTTGTTTCGTGTAACAATGACGATGATGGTCCCGCGGACAATGATATTTTCGTTGGGACTTATGATGGACAAATCAGTTATGACAACGGGGATGGCGAGCCGATTTATGCAGGTGACGGAAGTGTGACGGTAGTGAAAGTGGGGAATAATTATAATTTCCTTTTCTCCAATGGTATTCCGGATATTACCGGAGTGGAATTTGAGTCGGACGGAGAAACTTTGATCAACGTAGGCTGGACGGAAACACAGTATATCCGGGTGACCGGAAGTACCCTTCAGATTCTCTACCGAGAAAATGGAGATGATGTATGGACGGCTAATTGTTCGAGGTAACTTTCATCCTCGGTTAACCCGTACGATTCAAAGCATTTCATCGAAAGGTGAAATGCTTTTTATTCAGATAGAAGGCAATTAAGCCCCATCCATAGCAAATCCGGATAGACGCCCAAAGCGACGATCAAAATCGTTCCGATAATCAGAAATAATTGGGAACTGAATGAAAGTTTGATTTTTTTCTTGTTCGAACTCCTGAAATACATGGCGACGATGACTTTGAGGTAATAGTAAATACTCAAAACCGCCAATACCAACGCAGCTATCACCAAAATTAAATTCGAAGGTTCATTCATGGCGGAACTCAGAATCATAAATTTGGCCAAGAAACCGGCAGTAAAAGGAATTCCTGCCAAAGACAACAATGCTACTACCGAAGCAAATGCCAATACGGGTGAACGTTTGGAGAGGCCGTTGAAACCTTTATAATCCACATTTTCCACTTGGGTCAATGCATAAAACAAAACGATGCTCGCCAAACCGTAACTTACGGTATAAAACAACAATGCGTTTTGGGATTCTTCATTGATTTCAAAAAAAGCAAACATCATAAACCCGGCTTGAACTACTGATGAATAAGCCAACATCCGTTTGACACTTGATTGTTTCAAAGCGGAAAAATTCCCCAAAATCAAAGTCAAAATGATGATGAAGCTAATGAGGTATTGGTAATTATCGGCTACGATGCCCGAAGTGATTTTGAATTCGGACATTACCGTCAGAAAGGTCATAAATGCACCACCTTTTACGATGGTAATCATATAAGATGAAAAGACCGTCGGTGTTCCATCATAGACATCGGGAGCCCAGAAATGAAGCGGTGCTACCGAAACTTTGAAACACAATGACAATAGCAACAGCACCCATCCCAAATAATAAATGGACTGAAAATCAAATGCATAAGTTGAAAGGTTAGCCATCAGAAACGAGCCCGTCGCACCATAGATCAATGCGATGCCCATCAACATAATCCCGGTGGAAAAAGAGCCCATCAGGAAATATTTCACTGCGGCTTCGGTGCTTTTCATCTTATGTTTGGCTGAACCCGCGAGTGCATACAATGGAATGGAAAGGATTTCAATCCCCAAAAACATCAACAGTAAATTGTTAAACGAAGCCAAAACTGCAATCCCTGCAAAGGAGATGAAAATCAAAGCCATATAATCCGAAACTTGGCTGCCCGGTTGGGAAAAATTGTTTCGGTTTACCAAGAGATAAAACACACCTACCAAGCAAAGTATCATGAAAAATGAAATCCGATAAGGGTCGGTTTCAATCATATTGGGGTATTTTCCGCTCAGTATTTCGCAGCCGTTGATTTGGAAAACGGCAGCAATAATCATTGCGATGAATAAGCATACGCCCAAAATGCTCTGATGCCTTTTGTCTTTTAAAACAAACCCGCTAAACATAAAAATGATTCCTGAAAGAACCGAAGTCAATATAATATTCATCTGTTGCTTTTATTTGTTTTGGTAGCTTTCCTGATTTATATAAGGTTAAAAATAATGGACGGATAAATCCCTAATGCCAGTATGATAAGGGAAATAAATCCGAAAATGAAATATAAGATTTTTGGAAATCTACGTTTCTTTACTTTGGTATTTTTCAATTCTCCAAATAACAAAGCCGTATTCATCCGCAAGGTATATGCTGCGGAAAGGATCACACCTAAACAACCGATTACACAAAGTATCGGGTTGAATTGGTAAAGTGCGTTCAGCATCATGAATTCACCGATAAAGCTGCTGGTCAGCGGCAAAGCGAGGTTGGCCAATCCGAACAGGGTAAAAAATACCGCAAAAGCGGGGTCCACATTTGCCAAACCGCCAATCGATTTCAAATCTTTCACATGGTATCTTCTTTCCATATAATCTACGCTCAACCATAATCCCAGCACGACAATCCCATGGCTGAACATCTGAAAGTAAGCACCCGCATTTCCTGTTTCGGACTGCGCATATAAACTCATGAAAATCAGTGCCAAGTGCGCAATCGAACTGTACGCGATGATTTTTTTAACATTATTGGTTGTCAATGCAATCAACGAAGCATATAACAACCCAAAGCCTACTACATACAGCAAATAATCTGTTGCCGGATGAATGGAAGAGAACAGGGGAAGCAGCCAGTTCACGACTGCAAATAATCCCATTTTTGCCATCAGTGCGCTCAAAATTACCGTGACCGGCGTAGGGGATGTTTTGTAAACCGTCGGCTGCCAGCTGTGTAACGGGAACAAAGGAATTTTTATCGCGAATGCAATCAGGAATAACCAAGCCAAAGTCTGTAAATTCCCGAAGGATGCGGTTGCTTTTACCACATCGGTTAATAAGAAACTTTCGGGCCTTAATTGAAATCCGATGTATATGATTCCGCCCAACATCAGCATTGACCCTAAAATCGTATAAAGGAAAAAGGTGGTGTTGGCAGAAACCCTTGTCCGTTTTGCCCCCCAAATTCCGATGAGGAAATAAATAGGAATGAGTACAATTTCCCAAAAGAAATAAAACAACACTAAATCTTGGGCGAGGAAAACGCCGTTCAACCCTGCAAAAGTCAATAAAAGTAAGCCGTAGAATGCGTTTGAATAATTCTTTTTAACCGTATAGAAATAAATGAATAAAACGGAATAAACCAATGTCGTCAGTAAAACCATGGTTGCGCCCAATCCTATCAGGCTGAGTGAAATATAGGTTTTTATGCCGCCGAAATTAAACCAAGGAAACTGGAATGTCAGGTCAATAGAAGTCTTGGTGAATACCAAAAACAAGGTATATAAAAATAAATATATGCTGACTGCAGTCCCTACAAAACCAAATGTACGGTTGTGTTTGATGACGGTTAAACCCAATCCAGCCAATAATGGTAATAAAATCAATAATGATAACAACATTCTTTCCGCTTTTTAAAACATTCCAAAAAAGAAAATCCCCAGTCCGGTGATGATCCCTATGACCATCAACAATATGTACATTCCGATATTCCCGGTTTGTATGGTTTTTATATTCTTCGATAAATAATAGGAAAAACTCCCAACACCGGCGACTGTTTGCACGATACCCGATTTTTCCACATATTGCTTCAATAAATTTCCTAATCCCATTACCGGGTTAACGATGATTGACTGGTAAATTTCGTCCACATACCATTTGTTTTCCAATACTTTTGCAAATCCAGTCGCTTCTTGATCCACTTTCCCATTATACATTTTATGTGCGATGAAAATCGCTACCGAAACACAAGCAAGCAATGCGCCAATCAATAACCATTCGGTCAAATGCGACACGGTGTGAGCGGCTTCATGCGGTGCTACTACGCCCGACAAGAATTGGTTGAGTCTATGTGCATTTTGCATGAACAATTCCGGGATGCCTACAAATCCGCCGATAATGGATAAAATTGTCAATATTGTTAAAGGAATGGTCATCGATTTCGGGCTTTCATGCGGATGTGCGTTTTCTTGCCTTAAATTTCCCCCAAAGGTCATGAAATACAATCGGAACATATAGAAAGAAGTCAAAACCGAAACAATAAAGCCAATGGCATAAACCGCTTTATTTCCCAGAAACATACTCAAAAGCATTTCATCTTTCGAGAAAAATCCGCTCAACGGCGGAATTCCCGCAATGGCGATACATCCGATCAACATGGTGGTATGTGTCGTAGGCATGAATTTTTTCAATCCGCCCATTTTGCTCATATCTTGTTCGTTGTTCATTCCGTGGATTACCGAACCTGCCCCGAGGAACAACAAAGCTTTGAAGAAAGCGTGCGTCATCACATGGAAAACTGCAGCAACATAAGCACCCATTCCCAGCGAAGCAAACATCAACCCCAATTGGGAAACGGTGGAATAAGCCAAAACCTTCTTAATGTCGTTCTGTCGCATCGCGATGGTAGCGGTCACCAAAGAAGTGGTGATTCCAATCCAAGCGATAATTTCTTTGGTAAACGGAGCCAATTCAAATAATTCATTGCAACGCGTAATCAGGAAAATACCTGCGGTAACCATCGTGGCGGCATGGATCAATGCCGAAACCGGCGTTGGTCCCGCCATCGCATCAGGTAACCATGTGAATAATGGGATTTGGGCAGATTTTCCGGTGGCGGCGAGGAATAACAAAAGGGTAATTCCGCCAATTGCGAAAGCTGAAATCTGTCCTGTCGTTAAGGAGGCAAATACTTCGGTATATTCAAGGGTTCCGAATTCTTTGTAAATCCAGAACATCGCCAATAAAAAGCCGACGTCACCGATTCGGTTCATGATAAATGCTTTCTTGGCTGCGCCCACGTAATCCCGGTTTTTGAACCAAAATCCGATTAGCAGGAACGAACACAATCCCACACCTTCCCATCCGATGAACATCATGAAGAAGTTGCTTCCCATCACGAGAATCAACATGAAGAAGATGAATAAATTCAGGTAAGAAAAGAATTTACCAAATCCTTCGTCAAGATGCATATAGCCTGCGCTGTAAACATGAATCAAAAATCCGATCCCGGTGATAATCAGCAAAAATAAACTTGTGAGAGCATCAATCTGGAATGAAAAGGGAATATGAATGGAATTGAAATTTAAAATATCAAATCCGTGAATAATCAAAGGTTCTGCGCCTGCTCCCGAAGGTACATTCATAAAAACCAAAACCGATAATATAAAACTGATGAAAACCACGCCTGAACCGATGAGGGAAATGACATTTTTTGAAAGGACATTTCTCCCCAAACCATTGATGAAAAAACCTAAAAGCGGCAACAAAGGGATTAACCAAATATACTTTTCCATAAATTCTTAATGCTTTAAACGGTTCAGGGATTGCACATCCACATTGTGTACTTTTCGGTAAAACAGAATCATGATCGAAAGCCCGATTGCTACTTCCGCTGCGGCTACCACCATGATGAACAAAACGAGCATTTGCCCGTCAATTCCGGCTTCAGTTCCCAGGTTTTTGGCATGGTGCATTTTGGAAAAGGCTACCAACAACAAATTCACTGAATTCAGCATCAATTCCACACACATCAGCATGATGATGATGTTTCTGCGCGTCATCACCCCAACCATCCCGATGGTGAAGAGCGCAAGCGACAGGAATAAATAGTAACTAATCGGTATCATTATTTTTATTTTTTTTCTTCGACAGGCTCAGGATGACATTCGTGCCGTTTCAGTGAGTTTGTCGAATGTATTTTATCTTCTAAATTTTAGTAAACGGACTTCTCAATTTTAATCTTTAACATTCAAATCTTCTGTCTTTTTTGACAGTAAAACCGCTCCGATCATCGCGCCCATAAACAGAATACTCGCCAGTTCAAAAGGAATGACATAATCGGAATATAGCTTGGAACCCAGTACTTCGGTTAAACCGATATTTCCTTCGGCCAACAGGGTTTGGTTGTTTTCCGCCACTTCCGACTGAAGAAGAATCCCGACGGTAAGCGCACAAAACAATGCGGAAACAAGGGTTGCCGAAACAAACACAAAAGGCCTGTTGAAAATTTTTACATCTTTATTTAAATTCATCAGCATCACCACAAACAGGAACAAAACCATAATGGCTCCGGCATAAACGATGATGTTTACCACAGCCAGAAACTGCGCGTTCATCAAAATATAATGGCCGCTGATACTGAAAAATGTAATGATCAGATACAAAATGGAATGGACAGGGCTCTTGCTGGTAATAGTCAGAATCCCGCTTAAAAGCGTTAATCCGGCTAAAACAAAAAATAAAATTTCCGCTGTTCCCATATTTTAATTGGATTTTTTCGGATGAGGGATTAATAAATCTTCTTTGGTGTAAATGAAATCTTTTCTTTTATAGCTCGCGGGCGTAAAAGTTTGAGACAGATAGACCGCATCTTTCGGGCAAGCTTCTTCACAGAATCCGCAAAATATACAGCGCAGCATATTGATTTCATATTTTGCCGCATATTTTTCTTCACGGTACAAATGCTCTTCGCCCGGTAACCTTTCTGCTGCTTCCATGGTGATGGCTTCGGCCGGGCAAGCGAGGGCGCAAAGGCCGCAAGCCGTGCAGTTTTCACGGCCTTCTTCATCACGGTTCAATACATGTAATCCACGGAAAACCGGACTGAAAGGACGCTTTTGTTCGGGAAAGTTGACCGTCGCTTTTTTCATAAAAAAATGCTTGAGCGTAATCCACATTCCCTTGGCAATTGAAATCAAATAAAGCTTCTCCCAGAAATTCATCGGGCGGCGGTCTACTTGTTTCGCTCTGTTTGTTAATACTTCCATTTTTATTTTTTTCATTCGACCCACTCGGTATTTAAATTAACGTTGTCACCGTTGGCTTTTCGAATCGTTCTTATTTATTCATTGTGAATGTTAAAACTTCTTTTTGTTTAAATTCAAATTCATTTAAATTACCCTTTTCACCTAATCATCCACCATCAATTCAACTATTCATCCATAAAATCACCAGACCTGTAATCAACATATTTACAAGTGCCAACGGCAATAATTTTTTCCATCCCAGGTTCATCAGCTGGTCATAACGGAACCTTGGTATGGTCCATCTCACCCACATGAATACAAAAATAAAGAAACAGGCTTTTAGAAATAAACTCAGGAAATGAAGAATTGCCATCGTGTTAATCCCAAGTGTTTCAGAAAGTTGAACGTCGTTTGCGAACGGTATGTCGTATCCGCCAAAGTAAAAAGTGGCAATCAAGACCGAACTGATAAAAATATTGATGTATTCTGCGAAAAGGAAAAACCCCAGTTTCATGGAAGAATATTCCGAATGGTAACCGCCGATCAATTCGTTTTCAGCTTCAGGTAAGTCAAACGGTGTACGGTTGGTTTCGGCAAAGGCACAAACCAAAAAGATGATAAATCCGATGGGTTGTAAAATGATATTCCAATAACCGTCCATTTGTTGTTCGACTATCCCACCTAATTTCAGGGTTCCGCTAATCATTAAAATGGTAATCAGCGCGATACCCATCGGTAATTCATAAGAAATAATCTGGGATGCGGCACGAAGCCCGCCCATCAAAGACCATTTGTTGTTGGATGCCCAGGAACCCAGCATGATTCCATAAACACCCAAACTCAAAACCCCGATGATGTAAAGGAAACCTACATTGATGTCCGCAATCTGAGGGATGATAATTTTATCGCCCCATTCAAATCCGGTACTCCAGGGAATTACGGCTCCCGTCATACAGGCCAGAATCATGGCGATGGTGGGGCCTAGAATGAACAGGAATTTTTCTGCATGGCGCGGAATGATTTCTTCTTTGAAGAATAATTTTCCACCGTCAGCCAAAGGTTGGAGCAAACCGCCCCATCCGGCACGGTTGGGTCCGCGTCTATCTTGAATATAGGCCGCAACTTTACGTTCTGCCCAAGTTGAATACATGGCAACTACCAATGCGAAACCAATCATGATTCCCCCTAAGGCCGCTTTTTCACCAATTAAACTCCAAAATTCTGAGTCCATACTTCTTCTTTATTTTCTTTTGTCATTCCAACGAAGGAGGAATCTATTTTAGATTCTTCATTTTATTTCACTTCATTCAGAATGACATGTTCTTTTAATTATTTCAACTGAACTTCCATCTTTCGGTATTCAGCTTCCGTCAATCTTTATAATCCAAACTCGTCGGAGGACGATTGATTTTACTCAAATCATTTTCCGGTTCATTGACTTCGCTCACATCGTGGATATTCAGCAATAATTTCGGGTCCCGTCCTTTCATCACATTTTTAAAGGTTTCATTCGGTTTTGTCATTCCCACATTTCCTTCATAATGTCCCTGGCGAATTACTGAAATCCTTTCAACATGAGCCGGCTGCTCTATCGTCCAATCTTTTGTTTCTTTTTTATCGTAACGGCAAGTATTGCAAATCCATCCCGGTGTTCCGTCCGGCAAATCTTCTACTTCGAACCATTCATTTCTTCTTGACGTCACTCTGAACACTTCATCTCCGCGGTACCACAACTGAACTTTCCCCGAACAAGTAGGGCAATCTCTGTGTGCATCTACAGGTTTCAGGAACCATACACGGTTTTTGAATCGAAAGGTTTTATCGGTCAAAGCACCCACCGGACAAACATCAATGACATTACCGATGAATTCATTGTCCAAAGATTTCCCCAGATAGGTGGAAATTTCGGAATGGTCTCCGCGGAACAAAACACCATGTTCCCGCTTGCCGGTAATCTGATCGGCTAATTTTACACATCTGTAACATAAAATACAACGGTTCATGTGGAGTTGGATTTTATCGCCGATGTCTTCCGGCTCAAATGTCCTCCTCTTGAATTCATAACGGGTTCCCTCCGTTCCGTGTTCGTAACTTAAATCCTGTAATTTACATTCGCCCGCCTGATCACAAACGGGACAGTCGAGCGGGTGGTTGATGAGTAAGAATTCGACAACTCCTTCTCTTGCTGTAAGCGCACGTTCAGAAGTTTTATTTCCTACCACCATTCCGTCCATAACTGTGGTTCGGCAAGAAGCCATCAGTTTGGGCATAGGCCTTGGGTCTGCTTCACTTCCTTTGGTTACTTCCACCATACAGGTACGGCAGTTCCCTCCCGTATCGTCCAACTTGCTGTAATAACACATGGCAGGAGGCGCTACTTCCTTACCAAGCATTCGTGCAGCTTGGAGAATAGTAGTCCCGGCCGGCACCTGAACGGTGTGCCCGTCAATGGTTACGGTAAACAAAGGCGTTTCTTTTATTTCTGACATAATTAAGCCTGTTCTTTTATTTCCAAGGGATCGGCATAACCGGCCAATCCATAATTTCTCGTTAGGCATTCCTCTGGGTTGAGTACATGCCATTCAAACTCATCTCTGAAATGTCTGATGGCTGCTGCAACCGGCCAGGCCGCTGCATCGCCCAACGGACAAATCGTATTTCCCTCAATCTTTCTCTGAATATCCCAAAGTAAATCAATGTCAGACATTTTTCCTTGTCCTTCGTCAATTCTCTTCAGGATTTTTTCCATCCAGCCGGTCCCTTCACGACAGGGCGAACATTGTCCGCAACTTTCGTGACGGTAAAATCTCGCTAATGTATAAGTGTGATAGACAATGTCCTGGTCTTCGTCCAAAACGATGAATCCGCCTGAACCCATCATGGTTCCGGATGCAAATCCGCCGTCGGCCAGCGACTCATAGTTCATGTATCTTGGTTTTCCTTCTGCTGTGGTCAACAATAAGTTGGCAGGTAGAATCGGAACGGAACTTCCGCCCGGAATACAGGCTTTCAGTCTTTTCCCGTTCGGGATGCCGCCACAGAATTCATCGGAAAAAATAAATTCTTCCACGGTTTGGGTCATGTCGATTTCATAAACGCCTGGTTTGTTGATGTTTCCACAGGCGGAAATTAATTTGGTTCCGGTGGAACGACCGACTCCGATTTTGGCATATTCGGCTCCGGTCATATCAATAATCGGAACAACCGCTGCAATTGATTCAACATTATTTACAACCGTTGGTCTTCCCCAAACGCCTTTCACAGCAGGGAATGGTGGTTTGATTCTCGGATTTCCTCTTTTTCCTTCCAAAGATTCGAGCAAAGCGGTTTCTTCGCCACAGATATAAGCTCCGGCACCGCGCTGAACATAGATTTCCAGGTCAAACCCGGTTCCTTTGATGTCTTTTCCAAGCCAGCCGTTGGCTTTTGCTTCGGCAATGGCTTCTTCCAGAATTTCTGTAATCCAGGCAAATTCACCACGGATGTAGATGTAAGAAGTGTTGCTTCCCAGGCAAAAAGAGGAAATAATCATTCCTTCTATTAATAAATGCGGAAGGAATTCCATTAAATATCGGTCCTTAAATGTTCCCGGTTCTGATTCGTCGGCGTTTACCACCAAATGACGTGGAATACCTTCGGGCTTAGCTAAAAAACTCCATTTCATTCCGGTTGGAAAACCTGCACCACCACGACCGCGAAGCCCGGAAGTTTTTACTTCTTCCAGAATTTGTTCCGGTGACATGGCAAATGCTTTTTCCACCGATTTATATCCGTCATGTGCGCGATAAGCGTCGTAATGACGGATTCCGGGTACATTAGCGTGTTTCAATAATAATCTTGTTTCTCCCATTTAAGCGAGTTTTTTCAATTCTTCCAACAATTCATCTACCTTTTCAACTGTAAGGTTTTCACGATAAGTTTTTCCTAACTGCATCATAGGTGCATATCCGCAGGCACCCAAACATTCAGCCGGTTTTAAGGTGAAAAGCCCGTCGGCTGTTGTTTCGCCTTCTTTGATGTTTAGTTTTTGCTTGATGTGATTAATGATTTTATCGGAACCATTTAACATACACGGTCCGGTTTGGCAAACTTCCAAAACATATTTCCCGACCGGATTCAAATTAAACATCGAATAAAATGAAGCTACTTCATACACTTCCACCGGTAAAATCCCCAGCGTTTCGGCTACGTGATCCATGATAGGCACATCTAACCAACCTTCATGTTCGGCCTGAACGATGTGCAACACAGGAATCAGCGCACTTTTCTGTTTCCCTTCGGGATAGTGCGTGATAAGTTCTTTTATTTTATTATAAGTTTCTTCCGAAAATTGAACTGTTGTCATTTTCTTATCTTTTTAAAGATTCTGATTCACTTTCAAAATCTCATTTAAATTTATAATTCAATCTAAGCGTCTAATTCGCCTGCAATTAAATTCAAACTACTCATCGTGATAATCGCATCACTCAGCATCGATCCTTCAATTAATTCCGGATAGGCTTGGTAATAAATAAAGCAAGGCCTTCTGAAATGCAATCTATAAGCGGAACGCCCGCCGTCACTGACGAAATAATAGCCGAGTTCACCATTGGCACCTTCTACTGCATTGTAAATTTCACCTACCGGCAAATCCACCTCACCCATAATGATTTTGAAATGGTAAATCAAAGCTTCCATTTTGGTATAAACATCTGCTTTCAGCGGTAAATAGAAATCGGGTGCGTCCGCATGGTGTTTGGTCGCTTCCTCACCTTTCAGGTCATTTATTTTTTGAATGGCTTGTTTGATAATACGCAAACTTTGCCACATTTCTTCATTTCTTACTAAAAATCGGTCGTAACAGTCTCCGGTGGTTCCAACCGGAACTTCGAAATCAAATTCCTCATAACGGCTATAAGGTTTGTGAACCCTTACGTCATAATCTACTCCTGCCGCTCTCAGGTTTGGCCCGGTAAATCCGTATGCCAAAGCACGTTCAGCACTGATTCCACCTACGCCTTGTGTGCGTTCGATGAAAATCCGGTTCCGGTTGAATAAATCTTCAAATTCTTTCAGGACACTTGGGTATTCATCGAGAAACCGGTTGATTTTAGCCCAAGCAACATCACTAAAATCCCGCTCAAATCCGCCAATTCTTCCAATATTGGTTGTAAGTCTGCTGCCGCATATTTCCTCATAAATTTCATAAATCAGTTCGCGGTATTGGAATACATATAAAAAACCTGTAAAAGCACCGGAATCCACGCCCATGATTGAGCTGCAAATCAAGTGGTCTGAAATCCGTGCAAGTTCCATGATGATTACACGTAGGTAACTTACCCTTGCCGGAACTTCAATTCCCACAAATTTCTCTACCGTCAGGTGCCAACCGAGGTTGTTGATCGGAGCCGAACAATAATTCAAACGGTCTGTCAAAGGCGTTATTTGATACAACGGTTTTCGCTCCGATATTTTCTCAAAAGCCCGGTGAATGTAGCCCACAGTTGGTGTTGCTTTCAGAATCCTTTCACCGTCGATTTCTAAAATATTCTGGAAAACGCCGTGCGTGGCAGGGTGGGTTGGCCCCAAATTGATGGTTTGGGTGGTCTTTTCCAATGAAGCTTTGGGTAATTTGATATTTTGTTTTTCTTCCTGCATTTGATTCTCTTCTAAAATTAAACGTTGAACCTTCCGAAGTTGAAACTGCCGCCCCGTCCAAACATTTCATCGTCCTTGTCCCTACGGGTTTGGTCTTCTAATGGAAACTCTTTCCGCATGGGAAAATAATCCATTTCATCCACATTCAATATCCGGATTAAATTCGGGTGGCCGATGAAGTTTACCCCGAAGAAATCATAACATTCACGTTCCTGCCAATTGGCGGTAGGATGAATATTGGATGCGGTATAAATATTGGGTTCATTGATGTCCAATGCAAACTTCAGCCTCAGGTGAAGGTTTTTCCGCATATTGTAAAGCAGGTAGGTGACAATCAATTCTTCGCCTTTATGGTCTGGATAGTGAATGGCGGTAAGGTCTGTCATAAACCGGAACCCCATTTCTTCATCATCATAAAGGTATTGGAGGATTTTCAAGTTGAACTCCTTATCGGCATAAATCGCAATCAGTCCATAGCTTTCTTCGTAACCGATGATGGCTTCACCAAATTTTTCGACGAGTTTGTCAAACACAAATTTATTATTCAACATATTGTTTTTTCGCTTATGAAATGCCGTAGCTATTCAATAATTCCTGATATTCTTCGCTGTCCCTTCTTCTGATGCTTTCGGTTTCCACCAAATCTTGGATGCGCAAAATGCCGTCAATGATGGCTTCCGGCCTTGGCGGACATCCCGGCACATAGACGTCCACGGGGATTACTTGGTCAATTCCTTGTAGAACAGAATAGGAATCGAAAATCCCGCCGCTGCTAGCGCAAGCCCCTACCGCTACTACCCATCGCGGTTCGGCCATTTGAACATATACTTGTTTTAATACCGGAGCCATTTTCTTGGCGATGGTTCCCATGACCATCAATAAATCACATTGCCTCGGGGTGAATGCCAATCTTTCACTTCCGAACCGCGATAAATCATAGGTCGAACCCATCGTTGCCATGAATTCAATCCCGCAGCAACTGGTGGCAAAAGGCAATGGCCAAATCGAATTTTTCCTCGCCAGACCCACTACTTTCGATAGTTGCATTGCCATGAAACCTTCTCCTTGGTACCCTTCCGGCATATCCACCACCTTTAGGTTGGTGTTGTGCGTTACCGGTCTCTTATTGTAAATCATAATCTTCTGGTTTTAATTCAACAACATTCGGCGTTTGGTTATTTTTCCCAATCCAAAGCACCTTTTTTTCTCACATAAATATACATAATTAAAAACAGCCCCACAAAAGTTGATACCGCGGCAAAGCCTTCCCAGCCTAATTCTTTGAAATTGACGGCATAGGGATAAAAGAAAATTACTTCGACGTCGAAAAGCACAAATAAAATCGCGACGAGGTAGTACTTGATGGCAAAAGGCCTGCGGGCATTCCCAACCTGTTCAATTCCGCTCTCGAAATTTTCAAGCTTTTCATCTGTACTGCGTTTCGGGCCCAAAAAATGGGTTGCGATGATGGTGCCGACTACAAAGCCGACGGCCAGCAGAAACAGAATTAAAATCGGGATATAATCAAATGATGTGTCCATTTTTAAATCAAAATCAGCGGGTAAATTTACGAACTATATACGGTAACCAAAGCCTAAGGAAATGGAATTTATCAGTTTTAACTTAATTTTCTTAATTTATATCCATTTTAAATTGCTCAAAAATAAACAAATCTCAATTGCACACCAACCCACCGGAAATTATTTTAAATTCCCTACTTTTGGGTAAACTTGTAAATTTTAAATGATGAAACACACTTTATTTTTTTCAGCCATTTTACTTCTCGGTGGAGTGATTCAAGCGCAAGAACCCATTCAGCAGACCGATGAAAATGGGAAAATCCGGTTCCAGACTCAACCGGTAAATTTAAACGGGCAGAATGAATACTTTCAGAATCCTGCTGAAATGGACATCGTTTGGCCCTTCCCGGATGTAAATATTTCCGAAAATCCGACCCAGGATTCTTGGGATGTCCGTTTGGCGGTAGATAAAAACAACGGAAATGCATATGTCGTTTACAACGATAATTATTCGAACGGCCTTCAGAAAATTATGTTCCGAAAAAAAACAGGTACAGATGAATGGACCGAACCGATTTATGTAGACCAAGGCGGTGAAATCGGCGCGAGGAACAACCACTTTCCGGCCATTGCAGTTGCGCCCAATGGAGATTTACACGTGACTTACAATGTCTGGGCGTTTGAAAATGTGCGGAACTACATCGGCTATTCTTATTACGATGCCGCAACAGATACATGGAGTGACGGATTGAAAATTTCTGATTTAGGCGGAACGGTCAATCATTTCAATAGTTACCATGACGTGTATGTTACGGATGAAAATCTTCCGGTCGTCGTTTGGGGGTATGACAACCGAGCCAATCTGGTCAATGAAGAAATTTACATGAAATATTGTGACGGCGAAAACTGGTCGGCTGACATTCCCGTTTCCGCAGAAAACGATGGATTTGACGTTGGAATTCCCATGATTCGGAAATTAGGCCAAGGGGACAGCAACAAAGCGATGATAGTTTATTCAGAAAGAATCAGCGATTCGGCCATGGAACTTCGTTACCGCATTTACGACGAAACAACCCATGAATTAAGCGAACCCCAAACCATCAGCTCAGGAAATATATTTGCAAACAATTACGCATTTTCTTCTTCCGAGTCAGAAACCCTTGTACTCACCATCCATAAGGAAAACAGCCCGCCTCGCGATGTGTTGAATGTATATGCCTATGATTTTTCAGAGGAAACTTTCTCATTGTTCCCGACACCTTATGAAGTAGATGCCAATGCCGGCGGATTGTTGAAAAGAATAGATATGGATTGTATTACGGATAATTGCGGAATTGTTTACAGTGATTTCTTGGCGCATACCTTAACTTTTCTACAATTTAACCTAAACGAAGGTTTTCTCGCTCCGGAAGTAGTCGTTCAGCAAAATCCCGGTTTAGATGCGCCTTCAATCCGTATGAGTAACAATGGAAACGTACACTTGGTTTGGAGCGATTACCGTTTTGACAACGGCGAAGGTTTTGACGAACGCGAAGTTTTTTATAAATTGGGGATTAACAATTTATTGGGGACAAATGATGCCCAACTGTCTGAAATAATGATTTATCCGAATCCCTCAACTGGCAAATTTTATATTGCTACCGAAAAAAATTACGCATTGGATATTTTCGATTTCTCAGGGAAACGGGTTTATTCCACCCATATTTCAGGGTTTTCAGAGGTGCAAACAGAACTGGTTCCGGGTGTTTATGCGGGCCGGCTCACAAATGCAAAAGAAGTCCGGTATAAAAAATTGATTATAAAATAAATAATACACCTGGCTTTGAAATTAAATTAAAATTCTTACATTTGCCGTCCGAAAATTTAATTAAAAGTATAACTAAATGTATGCAATTGTAGAAATAGCAGGGCTTCAATACAAAGTTGAGCAAGACCAGCAATTGTATGTTAACCGTTTACAGGGCGATGCGGGCGCGGAACTTTCCTTTGACCGCGTATTGCTCACCGACAACGGTTCCATACAAGTTGGCGCCCCGGTTATAGACGGAGTTTCCGTTGTAGCGAAAATCCTTGAACACGTAAAAGGCGACAAAGTAATCGTTTTCAAAAAGAAAAGAAGAAAAGGTTACAAAAAGAAAAACGGCCACCGCCAGCAATTCACCAAGATAGAAATCCTTTCCATCGGTGGAGCCAAAGCCAAAGCCGCTAAGAAAGAAACCAAAACGGAAGCCAAGGAAGAAAAAGCAGCCGAGCCAAAAGCGAAAAAAGCCGCCAAAAAAGCAGATGACCTTCAAATGATTGAGGGAATCGGCCCGAAAGCAGCCGAAACATTAGCCGGTGCAGGAATCGATACCTTTGCCAAATTGTCCAAAAAATCGGTAGAACAAATCAAAACCGTTTTGGAAGCTGGCGAAAACCTATCGCATTTAGACCCCGAAACCTGGGCAAAACAAGCTGAGCTTGCTGCCGCAGGGAAAATGGATGAATTGAAAACATGGCAGGACGAACTCAAAGGAGGGAAAACTGAATAATTTTTAACAAAAAAACAAACTGAAATGGCACATAAGAAAGGAGTCGGTAGTTCCAAGAACGGACGCGAATCACATTCCAAACGATTGGGCGTGAAAATCTTCGGTGGGCAATCTGCAATCGCAGGAAACATCATTGTTCGCCAGAGAGGTACCCAGCACCATCCCGGCGACAACGTAGGGATCGGTAAAGACCATACCTTGTTTGCTTTGGTGGACGGAAAAGTCGTTTTCCGCAAGAAAAGAGACAACAGGTCTTACGTTTCTGTTCAACCCGCAGACTAAGCCGTTTATACAAACGAATTTTACAAAAGGCTTATCCTTAGCGGGTAAGCCTTTTTATTTGGCTCCGTAGCTCAGCAGGACAGAGCAGTAGTTTCCTAAACTATTGGTCGGAGGTTCGAATCCTCTCGGAGTCACCAATGCAACCCGCCGACAGACAGATACTGCAAATCAAAAAACAACAGCTTCAGCTGAAATTAAATGCCAAACAATGGCTCAATGAGTTTGTAGAGGATGCTTTGGAGGTATTGGAAGAATTTCGGTCTAAAAACCTCCATTACCAAATCACCGGGCTCAAACTCCATGAACCCCCACTCCAAACCGAAATCCAAAACCAACTTTCCGATGCCCCCTATGCAGACTGGCAACTGAATCGAACGCCTTTCAATCCACCGGATTCACTTTTACAAATCGAAAAAATATTCCGCAAATTCCCTTCCCAAACGGCTTTTCATTATCTGCCCGACTTGCCCAAATTTACCCCGGAACAGCCCGCCAATGCGCTCCAAGAAATGATTGCCCGGTTCAATCTGGTCAATGAAGAACTGACCCTGCATTACCTGCGCTATGCGCCATTGATTCAAATCCTTCTTCATGATTTCGCCAAAGCCAATCCGGAAGAAACCACCAACCCTTGGCACGGCGATTTGTTGATTTTACCCAAATCTGAATCTTGGTTGATCGTTTTTAATTTAGAGGAAAAATGGTTTTTTACCCGTTTAGAAGAATAATCTGCACCTCCCTGTATTTATTTTCTGATAGATTGAAGTAAATAACTAACCCATCGGAGTAATTAACTAACCTATCGTAATAAATTACTAACTCGTCGGAGTAAATAACTAACCTAGCTGAGTAATTAACTGACCTCAAGGAGAAAATTACTAACCTAAGGGAGTAATTAACTAACCCATCGCAGTAAATAACTAACCTATCGGAGTAATTAACTAACCCAGTCTGAGTAAATAACTAACCCCACGGAGCAAATAGCTCAGCAATTGGGATAAAAGGTGGATGGATTGGATGGATTGGATGAATGATTCGGTTGCAAGGGTAAAAAGCTGCTTTAACCTTCCGGATCATCGCCTTCTTTGACCTTTTGTTTGGATTTGTGATTAAGAAAGTTTTCCCGGAGGCCTTGGAAAATGGTGTCGGCACCCGCCATGCCGGACTGTGCAGAAATTTTAAAGGCTTGGTAGGCCACCAAAGCAGTCGAATAGGCTTCTGTACCGGCCAAGATTTGGGTATCCTCCATTTTTTGGGATAGGCGGCGCAAAATGGACAACAATTCGTTGAGTTGTTCAAACAATTCCATGTCCCTTTCCAGTTCTGCTAATGAAATATACCCCGGCAAAAACTGCGGCGCGTACCTCATCGCATTGATTACATCTTCGGTGAAAACCTTGTTCCGAACACGCATCTTGGGCAGGCCCCTCCTTTCTTTGGGCGAAATCCCGACCAAGAAATCCAACTTGGTTTCAATAGTCTGGAAAGCAGCGCGGATGTCGGCCATATCGGCCGCCGGAATGGTCGTTTTGACCCGGTTGTGGTGGATATTGCTCATCGTCGTG
>JAEZDQ010000181.1 GCA_023433225.1 Bacteroidota bacterium
ATTTTGATTCATCTGAATAAAAAAGAGAGCTAACGGCTCTCTTTCATGGTTTTTCTCCTTAAATTCGGGGCAAATATACGACAAGTTTTTGAATTGATGAATTTTACTTCGAAATTTTACACAGAAATCGGTTGGCTCGAAGTCAAGGGTGATGAATGTTGTAACCATTCCATTTCATTCAAAGAGACAGAGCCGGAGGTTTCTAACGGCCTTCCGGCTATTTACTTAAAATTAAATGCGCAATTAGGCGAATATTTCAACAATCAAAAATGGGCTTTTGACATTCCTTTGAAACCTTCTGGGACGGAATTCCAAAAAAGCGTTTGGCAAGAACTCCAAAAAATCCCATTTGGAAAAACAATTTCTTATTTGGGTTTAGCTAAAGGATTGGGAAACGAAAAAGTCATCCGCGCAGCGGCAAATGCCAACGGAAAAAACCCAATTTGCGTCCTGATTCCTTGTCACCGCGTCATCGGGACAAACGGAAGTTTAACGGGTTATGCGGGCGGGTTGCATCGGAAAAAATACCTCCTTGAATTGGAAAAAGGAATGAAATCCATGGAATTGTTTTAACCCATTTCAGGTCATTTAAAAACATCATTATAAAGAAATACAGCCAACATCGCCAGTGAAAGCAACATGCCGTATCCGCTGGTTAGAAAATAAGCAAAGATGGTTCCGCTGGCAGCTTTGAATGCTCTTTTGTGGTTTTTCCGGTCATACAAAAGTTCACCGGCCAAAGCACCCAAAAACGGCACGACGACAATGCTTACCAATCCGAAAGGCGAAAATAGAATCCCAATGATCAAACCGATTACCAATCCCCAGATACCATATTTACTGCCACCCATTTTCCGAGTAGCTGCGACCGGAACGGCATAATCCAAGACAATGCCTAAAACCGTTAAAAATCCAAAGATGCCGATGACCCACCAACTTAACTCGCTGAAATGAAGGATGCGAGCAAGCAGCAAGGACGCGAAAGCAATTGGCGCGCCGGGTAAAACAGGCAACACGGCTCCCAAAGCTCCCGCCAACATCACCATCGCCAAAATGATTTGCACCAAGAGTTCCATCTCGTAAATGTAAGTGCTTTTTAAGGAATTTTTAAACTTATAACTGATGAGGATTCGTTAAATTTGCACCAAATTAAAGTCCGGTGTTCCAAACTTCAACCAATCTCTATTCGAATAAGTTCCTGTCTGATCTGGCCAAAATCATCCGCACCCAGCTCAAAGAACTTTTTGGTGGCACTTTGAACAAGGCATTCATACCTTTTATCGAAACATTCCTTTGGGTGTTGATGTTGTTATTGTTTGATTTCATCCTGCAGAAAGTTTTCGGAAAAATCTTCGGATTGATTGCCAAGCACTCCCGGTTCAATTGGGTCAGGCAGTTTTACCAGCACAAAGTATTCCGTACGCTCATCCATTTCGTTACGGTCAGCATCCTGATTTCCATCAACCCCTATGTTTTCCAAAAATACCATGGCATTGACAAATTCACGGAAAAGACCATAGGGCTGATAATCATCGTGTTAATCATTCGGTTTGTCTTCCGTTTGATTGATGCCATCATTGCCATCAATGACGACAACACAAGCCATACCACAGTGGGAGTAAGGACTTTTGGGCAGATGATCAAGATTTTCGTGGCATTTTTTGGAATCCTGACTTTCATCGGGACTTTGATTGATGTAAAAATAGGAGAAATCCTAACCGTTCTGGGAGCCTTGACCGCAGTAGTTTTGTTGATTTTCAGGGATTCTATTCTGGGCTTCGTATCGGGTTTGCAAATCGCTTCATCCAGAAGTATAAAGGTCGGCGACTGGATTTCCGTGTCTAAATATGATGTGGAAGGAGTCGTGAAGGAAATCAATCTCGCAGTAACGAAAATCGAAAAATTTGATAAAACGGTTTCGACCGTCCCCACTTATGATTTAATCGCGTCCGAAGTGACCAACCACTCCTGGATGACTGCTTCGAACACGCGCAGAATCAAGCGTTCAATAGTTTTCAATGTAGATTCATTCCGTTTTTGTGATGATGAATTACTGGCGAAATTCGAAAAAATAGATTTGATTTCTCAATACATTCGAACCAAAAAAAAGGAACTTGCCGAAGCCAATAAAAAAGTAAATAATCCGGATTTGATTATCAACGGAAGGCAACTGACGAACATTGGTGTTTTCAGAATTTACGCACAAAACTACCTGCTCAACCGCCCGGACGTTTCCAAAACCGATAAGCTCATCGTCCGGCAACTGGAACTCACTTCAGCGGGAATGCCACTGGAGATTTATTGTTTTGCCAACAATGTACATTTGGCGGAATATGAGCAAATCCAATCCGATTTATTTGACCATTTGATCAGTGCCAGCAAAGAATTTGAATTGGAAATTTCACAACCTTTTATCATTCAAGAAAACCATGACTAAATTAAGCGTTAACATCAATAAAATCGCGACCCTGCGCAACGCCCGCGGCGGAAACATGCCTAATGTGGTAGAAGCGGCCGTCAAAGCACAAGAATTCGGCGCACACGGCATTACGGTTCATCCACGGCCGGACGAACGGCATATCCGCTACCAAGATGTTTACGACCTCAAACCGGTGGTTCATACCGAATTCAACATCGAAGGAAAACCGGTTGACAGCTTTATGAAACTGGTCCTGAAAATCAAACCGGAACAAGTCACTTTGGTTCCGGACGCAGAAGATGCGATTACTTCTAATGCCGGTTGGGATACGGTAAAGCACCGGGATTATTTGACGGATATCATTTCTGAATTTAAACGCAGCAACATCCGAACCTCCATTTTTTTAGACCCCAATCCGAGACTTGTTGAAGCTGCAGCCGCAACGGGTACCGACCGTATTGAACTTTATACCGAAAGCTTCGCCGTAGCTTATGCCAAAGGAAATTTGAATGGAATTAAACCTTACCGGGAAACGGCAGATGAAGCTTTGCAATGTGGACTACAACTCAATGCAGGGCACGATTTAAGCTTATTGAATCTTCAATATTTCATTGAACAAATCCCTGAAATTGAAGAAGTTTCCATCGGCCACGCATTGATTTCGGAAGCGATTTACATGGGATTGGAAAATACGATTCAGGCTTATTTGAAAAGAATTGAATCGGCGAACCGGGAATCCTAAATCAATCGCTCAACTACTCCACATCATCCGGCGATTCGTCTTGCGGGACAAACAACCTGACCACGCGGACTGCTTGGTTCTGGTAGGCTTTTCCTGATTTCTGGTAACTGAATTTCGTAGCAAGCCTGGTTTTTTCATTGGTCAGCGAATTCAGAACATCTCCTTTACGGTTCATCCTTTCTACCAAGTCATATACCACATCAAAGCCGATTTGTTGGAATTCATTTGGTGTTGCACAATAAATATCCATAAACTTATTGAGTGTGTTCCTTTCGTCGGTTCCGTAAATATTCACCAACCGGATGGTTCCGAAGGTAAAACCGATGTTTTTTAGCGCAGCGATGTTGGACTTGTTTTTTTCGTTGTAAATATCATAGGCCGAAACATATTTAATCCCGTAAGCAGTCAGGTTTTCGGCATTCATTTTTTGGAGTTTCTCAACAAAAGCGTTCCCCAACGTATTGTTATCCGAGACCAGAACCATGATTACGGGAGTGAAATATTCCTGATTCACCACGGTTCCGTCGCTTAATTTTTCATCAACTGACCGGGATTTCTGTTCCAATTGACTGGCATCAAATACCATGTTTACTTCCGCACCCGACAATGTTTTTTTCAATTGGGCTGCCACATAATCGGCCAAATCCCGGTTTCTTTCGTCCGTTAAAATTTGTATTGTTTCCCCTTTGTAATGGGTTTTGATTTCCTCCATAACCTTATCGGCTATGGCTTTGTCGGTTGGTGTGGCCACAACTACATTTTCAATTTCCAACAAATCCTCCGTATTGCCCAAGGGAGAAACTACGGGGATTCCGGAGCCTTCCATCATCAGTGCGAAAGATTTGAAATTGGTCGCGAACAAAGGCCCCACCACCGCATCGAATTTCGAGAAATCATGGGTTGCAATCAACTCTTCAATAGTGGCTGCTCTATTCTCGGAATCCATTACTTTCAGGTTGATTATTTTTCCTTGCCCGGCCAAGGAATCCAATGCCATTTTTGCGCCGATCAGGATGTCGGTCGAAATGTTCTTTTCTTGCGCATTGCCGCCTTTCAAATGAAAAGGAAGCAACAAACCGATATGGATTTCATTGTCGTCAATCCGTTTGATTTTACCGGGAGATTTGATGATATTGGCTCCTTCTTGTAAAGGGATTTTCAACACCATTCCGGTCTTGAGGCCGTTTTGGAGTTCGGGGTTCTGTTTCAATAATTCCGCAAAAGTAATTTTGTATAATTTGGTGATGGAATAAATGGTTTCTCCCTGTTTAACGGTGTGTTCTATGAATCCGTCTTGGATTACCGCTTTGGTATTCCCTTTTTGAGGAATAAAAATAAACGATCCGATTTTGAGCCCTTCGGTTTGTAAAGAAGGATTGGCAATATAAAGTTCATCCTCGGGCACACCGAATAATTTGGCCAATGAAAAAATGGTTTCACCTCGCTGAACCAAGTGCATGCCATCTGGAACAACGGTGGTTTCGGCAGTTGAATTATCCGATTTCTTAGGGATTCGGATGACATCACCGGCTTTTAAACCTTGGTTCAATTGCGGGTTTAAACTGATCAAAGCGTTTTCGGAAATACCATATTCCTTGGTGAGCGAATAGATTGTTTGTTTGGACTTTACTTCTATGTAGATGAAATTTTCATCTGCTTGGGGAATGAAAACTTCTTCCGGTTCAACACTGTGGGGGACGATTTGCCCGTCGTTTTCTTCTTGACCCCCCGGAATCACGAGTACATCACCAATTTGTAATTCACGCTGTTTCAGGAAAGGATTGGCATTTTTGAGTTCTTCCTGTGAAATCCCGTATTGTTTGGAAATTCCGTAAACCGTTTCTTTGGGTTGAACGGTATGGCTTTTTTGTTGTGCGAAAAGGTTGAATCCAATCAGGAAAAACAGGGCTGCCAAAAGGGAATGTTTCATCTTGTGAAAAATTTAAACAAAAATACAATTCTTTCTGTTAAGGTAATGTTTTTATGATAAAACGGAATTCAAACGGATGTATTTCATCGTAAATTTCTTTTATGAAGCCTTTGCCGTTTTCCATCCAAACATCTGAAAAATTCATCACCCGCTCTTGCAAATTCCCGTTGGGGAAGAGTTCTGCATGGATTTTTTCAATCCTTTCCACGCGTTCGGAATGTTTTTTCTTTTCGGCTTTGACCAACCGTCTTTTCATCTTCTCCAAACCTTTCAATTGCTTAACCTGTTGCGCATTGACCATATTACCAAAGCTCACATCCGTCGAACGGGCTTTTTGGGTAAGCTCATCAAATACCGACCGGATTTGTTTTTCGTAACCGTCAAAATCAATTTCGAGGCCGGCGTTTCGCATTACATTTTCAGAAACCAAACGGTGCAGTGGCTGGAACAAATTTTCGAACTCAATTTGGAGTTTTTCGAGTTTGGATTTTTGTTTTTTATTTAATATCAAAACAGAATTCCGCACCACCAACAATGGGAACAGAACATTCCGGGATTCAAAATAATTTTTCAATTGGAGCCAATAAGCAATTTCAGCGCTACCGCCGATGTAGGCGATATTGGGCAAAATAGTTTCCTGGTATAGCGGGCGCAGCAAAACATTCGGACTGAACTTTTCGGGATGTTCATTCAACTCCAAAAGGATTTCATCCCTGCTGAATTCAAAATTGGAATTCAAAACAGTATAGGTTTCATTTTCAAAAATGATTCTTTCGCGGATATCGCCGTTCCCCAAATAAAATAAATTGATTTCGCGTGGATTGACCTGAATGGAATAACCGTTTTCTGCCAATTTTTGATTGGATTCCGTCAGGTTCCGGAAAGCCGTTTGGTTTACCAAATCATCCTGAAAATCGGCAACAACCAGTTTTTTGAGTTCAGGATCATCTCCATCAATGACCAACAGGCCGTATTCCCCAAATAAAGATTGCACCAATTTCCGAGAAGCTTCCGTTAAACTTTCGGAATTTAAATAAGAATCTTCAATCAATTTTTTGAGTGATTCCGCATTTTGGGTTTGGGGAAGTTGGTTGAGAAATTTTTTAAAAAGCACATCCAAACCGTCGAGGTTTAATCTGCCAACCGCGCCGGAAGCATTTTTATCCCAAATAAATTTTTGATTTTGATGGTAAAAGTGATTGATTTCCTCAAAATCATGGTCTTCCGTCGCCATCCAGAAAACCGGGATAAAATTGTATTCCGGATGCATTTGGTTCAATTCCTCACATGATTTGACGGTTTGGAGGATTTTATATAAAAAATACATTGGCCCGGTCAAGAGATTGAGTTGGTGCCCGGTCGTAACCGTAACGGTATTCGGCAAACGGAATTTGGCTAAATTTTGAATTTGCTTATCGGATAATTTCAAGGTTTTCATTTGCTTTTCCAAAACGCCGAAAACAATTTCCCGATGACTATATTCCTTTAATTTTTTTTCGGCCTGCAACCCCCATTCCGCTTCGTTTGGAAAAGCGGTATAAAAATCTCGGAGCGTTTGCGAGGAAGAAAGGTAATCTTTGATCAAAGGTGAAAAATTCCCGTATTGTTCGGCGGTGAAAAAAGTCTGATTTGGTAAATCCAACGGAGCTGATTTTTATAAACGAAAACAAATTTACAAATCCACAGCCAATTTAAAGGTTTAAATCATTAAAGTTTCGGCAGAGGAAATAGCCGCATCAATTAATTTGTTATTTTTGTTCATTCCAAACGGTTAAACAATCATTTAAGCACCAACCTAAACGATTCTAATCTTGTTGAGCATTTATTTATCGAAAGCCAAATTCCTCTTTACCGGGTTTTTCTTTTGGTTTTATATTTTTTTGTCGGCTCAAACCCAAGGACAAGACTACCAATCGATTGCCAATAAGTCTTACGGAGAAATACATTCTTTTTTATTTGATAATTTCCACAATACTTCCAAGATTTACAGTTCCGATTCCGCCGATTATTTCCGGGAAGTGGATAAATTAAGAATGGCGGCGGAAAAAGTCAATAACAGGGCGTTGGTTTTGGAAAGCCGTTTTTTGAGGTTCCTTTATTTATCTTCCCAAAACTATCCGGATTATTTAAAAGAGCTGAAGGCATTTTTGGAAACCGTTGACGAAGCAGGGATTCCCTATCTTCAAGGAAGAGTGAGGCAAGCATTGGGACTGCATTATTTTCATCACCAAAACAATTATGGCAAAGCTTTTATGTACATGACGGAGTCCTATCCATTCCTGAAGGATATCCCCTTGGAAGAATTGCCCGATAAACAGGAGTTGTTGTACAACATCGGCTATGTTTATTACAATATCGGTTATGCGTTTAAAGCAATCCAGTTTTTTGAGGAGGCCGAAATTTTGGATAATACTTATTACAAATCTTTAAAGTGCAATATCATCAATGCCAAAGGTTTAATTTACGAAGCGAGGGGAAACAACCGAAAAGCGTCGGAATATTTCCATGAAGCGATAAAGGAAGCCCAGAGAATCAACCATCCCGTTTGGTTAAGGATTTCCCAAGACAATCTTTCTGTCTTGTTGTTCAAAGAGAAAAAATACGATGAAGCCAAAGTGCTCCTTACTTCACCTCCCCTACTCAGCCCGGAAGACACCGAAGAGTTCGTAGAGATTGAAAGCAGGCGTTTGACTTTTCTGGCTGAAATCGCGGTCGCAAAGGAAAATTGGGATGAACTTTCCGCAATTACGCAAAAAATCAAAAATCTCCCTCAATGGGAATTCAAAGTGCCCCTGAAAAGCCGAAAAGACATTTACCGTTTGCTGGCAACCGACCAGAAACAGCAATTAAATTTCGAAAAAGCATCCTTGTACAGCGATACGGCTTTGGTTTTGGCGACGCAGTATTTCGAGTTGAAAAGCAATGAGGGGCTAAAATTGGCGTTGGAAAAGGAAAGAATCGATTTTGTGCTCGATCAAAAAAACCAAGCTGCACACCAGAAAAAACTGAACCTGATTACGGTTGTTTCCTTGTTGATTATTTTGGGGTTGATTCTGGCGATTTCTATCATTCTATTCCGCAGGCAAAAAGGTATTTACAAAAAGAAAAGGAAAAAAGTGGAGCACGAATTGGTCGAATCCAAGGTAAAATTAGAAGAACTTGTTCGTGATATCAATAACAAGAACAAGGAAGTGCAAGCGTTTGAAGAGGAACTCCAACAACTTTATAATGAAATTAACAAGGATGATTCCCGCATCAATGAAAAACAAAAAACATTGGAAGACTTGCTTTCAAAACCCATTTTAACGGACACCAAATGGGTTGTATTTAAACGGGCATTCGACCGGGTTTACCCGGATTATTACCAAAAAATACAAGCTGCCATCCCGAATATTTCACCTGCCGAAACCCGGTATATGTACTTGCGGAAGTTGAACCTTACGGCCAAAGAAATTGCTTACGTGCTTGGAATTTCACAAGGTTCCATCCGACAATATAAACACCGAATCAGGACTAAAATCCAATTGGAATCGGCGATTGACTTGGAGGAATTCCTCGATAACATTCAATGAAATCTTCAAACTGCTGATTTAACCTATCTATTCAATAAATATTAATTCACTGATAATAAGTTCGTTGAGAGCCAAAATAAAGCGTTAATGTTTTTGTAACGCTTTTGTAACGCCCTAAAAACAGCCTGTTCGGGGAATTTGAGCTTATTTTGTAATGTAAAAATTCTAAATCAACTTTATGACAATTAAACCTAACCTACTTTTATGTTTATGGCTACTGTTGATTGGCCCCAGCCTTTTGGCAGGTAGCTTTACCGAAAACGCTCAGGAAGATTCCATGACTTATGTACTCATTTTATTTCTGCTAATGGACATTTTTTTGGGTTTTATATTGGTTTTTGGCAAGGTCAAATGGAAGCGAAAGAAACACAGGAGCTTTCATTATATAAAGTCCCACTACCTATGAATTTTTACCTAAGAAAAGAGCGGCTTTGAAAGCCGCTCTTTATTTTAATTCCTAAATTAGTTCTAAAGGATTAATATCCGAACAATTCTTCCAAAGAAAGTTCCTGCACTTCACCGAATTTCTGAACCGCTTCCCAATCCAGATTCTCTTTTTTACCGATTAAACCCACATTGAATTCTTTTCCTTTGATGTGTTGGGTAAAAAAGTTTTCCAAATCGCCGATGGTCATTGTCTTGGTTTTGGTATAAATGTCTTTGTTGATGTCGTAATCAATTGCCTTATCCTGCAAGTTCAGCCAATAAAAGAAAATACCGGCTTTGGTATAACGCTGGGTTGCAATTTGCTTCAAGGCCGCGTTTCGGGAATTCAAAAACTGGTTTTCCGCTTTGGGCATATTGGTCATCAGCTCCTTCATGGCTTCTACCGCTTGGGGTAATTTATTGGCCTGCGTGCCCACATAAGCGTTCACGTAATTGTATTTACCAATCTGTCCCGCATTGGAATAAAAACAATAAGCGGAATAAGCCAATGATTTGGACTCTCTTATTTCCTGGAAAACGATAGAGGACAAACCGGATCCGAAATATTCATTGAAAATAGCTGAAGACGGAAGCAAGTTCTTATCAAAAAGGTTTTCTCGGGACCGCAATGAAATCTCGGCTTGAACCATGTCGTAAGGTGCAAAATAAACTTTTCCGTCTGTGGCCGGTTGAGGGTATTCTTTGGGAACGGGGATGGTTTTGCCTGAGCCAAAATTATGGTATTGGCTCAAAGCATTTTTGGTAGCAGCCAAATCGTTTCCATAATAGAAAATCTGGTGCGGGTAATTCAGGAAATCCCGGATGATGGCAACCAATTCATCGGGATGAATCGCGCGGAGTTCTTCTTCGGTCAATTGGTCTCTGAAACGGCTTTCAGAGCCGTACATTACATATTGGTTCAATGCATTTTGGATACTGTTTTTTTGGGTTTTCGCATCCCTTCTTCCTTTGAGGATTTTTTCTACGTAATTTTCATAAGCCTTCGGATCCGCTTTTACATGGGCGAGCAAATGTTCAAAAAGTTGAATCCCTTCTCCCAGATTTTCCTGTAAACCGCTGATGTAAACAAAGGAGCGGTAACTTCCGGTCCCGACGCCGTAGTTGATACCCAATTTATAGAATTCCTTTTTAATTTCCTCGGGTGTGTATTGGCCGGTTCCCAAATAATCCAAATAATTAATCGCTAATGAAAGCTTTTTATCGTGGTCAGAACCCATTTCGGTGATGTAATAAACCTGCGACAGGTTATTGGTTTTGTTTTCGATAAATGAAAACGGAGCATTTTTCAGCGTTTCCCGGTGAATGGATTTCTCGAAATCCACGAATTCAGGTTGGATTTCCTCCACCTTTAATTGCTGGAAATCCTTGTAGAATACAGATTCGTTTTCGCGGTTTAAATTGATTGGCGTAATGCCCGGGTTCTCTACACGAACCAAGTTTTTATTTTCGCCTTGTCTTTTGTAAACCACCACATAATTGTCTTTGTAATTTTCATTTGCGAACTGAACAATGTCTGCTTTGGTGAATTTAGAAAGTTCATCCAGATCGGCGACGATTTCCGCCCAACTTTGTTCTTGGATAAAGGAATTGTACATTTCACTTGCCAACCAGTCTGCGTTTTCAAGGATTTGTTCTCGTTGTTTTTTAAAGTCATTGATAACCGCTTGGAGCATCCAGTCTTCAAATTCCCCTTTTTTAATTTTTTCAATTTCAGCCAAAATCAAATCTTTTACTTGGTCGAGCGTTTGGCCTTCTTTGGGCATTCCGGTAAAAATGTGAGCGGTATAATCTTTCATGATTTGGGGCGATGCGCCTGCGTATTGAGCGGTTTGTTGCTGGTTGATGTTCAAATCGATTAAACCCGCCGTACTATTGCTCAAAAGCATATCCATCAAACGTACGAGTTGGCCGTCCTTGGTTTTCGTCCCACCCAATCTGTACGCAAACTGAATCCTTTCTGCCGAAGGGCTTGACACCTCTACTTTTTTGATTCCTTTTAGCGGAGATTCATTGGCTAAATAACGCTTCGGCTCAGGGCCTTTCTTGAAATTCCCAAAATACTGATCGACCAGTTGAATGGCTCTGTCAAATTCCAAATCACCCACCAAAACGACCGCCATATTATTAGGAACATAATATTCATGGAAATAATTTTCAATCGCTTCCAGAGAAGGGTTTTTCAAATGCTCGGAAGTCCCGATGGTCGTTTGGGTTCCGTAATGACTGTCGGGAAACAAATTCTCCATCAAGGCATAATGCATCAGCCGGAAATCACTGTCCTGACCGCGGTTGAATTCTTCATATACCGCCTCCAGTTCGGTGTGGAATAAGCGTAAAACCAATTCGGAAAACCTTTCTGATTCGATGACCATCCATTTCTCCAATTCATTGGAAGGAATGTTATTTTTATAAACCGTTTCGTCGAACCAAGTATGGGCATTGGTTCCGCTGGCGCCTAAGGACGAAATCATTTTGTCATATTCGTTTGCGACCGCGTATTGCGAAGCCAGATTGGAAATGGAATCGATTTGTTTGTAAATTGTTTTTTTCTTGTCCGGATTGGTTTCTGCCTTATGCGATTCATACAAATCTGAAATCTGCTTCAGCAAAACCTTTTCTTTGTCCCAATCGTGCGAACCTATTTTTGAAGTCCCCTTGAAAAGCATGTGTTCCAGATAATGGGCCAGTCCTGTATTGTCCTCCGGATCGTTATTAGAGCCGGTTCTTACGGGAATATAAGTTTGGATCCTCGGTTCGTCTTTATTTTGAGCCAAATAAACTTTCAGCCCATTGGGCAAAGTATAAACCCTTGTTTTGGAAGGGTCATTTTCGACGGTTTCGTATGTATAACCGTTTTTGTCTTGGTGGGTGGTTGTCTTGAATTGCGCCAGAATAGGTAACGACAAAACCAGACACCCGATGAATGTAAGCTTTTTGATCATTTCTGAATTTTAAAATTTCTCAAATATAATCAACTCTTTAAAAACAGAAATTTTAATTTTTTTTTGACATCATGCAACTTTTTAGATTGCTCGGTTGTCTTATACATAGAAAATCATAAGTTTGAAAACAATTTTCATCCATAGAAAATCTACTGTGTACGAACTCCTTCCCAAGCTCAGGCAGCAGGACAGAGCTGCCCAAAAAGAAGTATATGACGTTTTTGCGCCTAAAATGCTTGGCGTTTGCAGAAATTATATATCTGATGTTCACTATGCGGAAGATGTAATGATCAAAGCCTTTTTCAAAGTGTTCCAAAACGTAGGTTCATTTAAATCCGAAGGCAGTTTCGAAGGATGGATTCGTCGCATTATGGTCAATGAAAGCCTGACTTTTCTGAGACTGAACAAAAGTTTGATCTATCTGGAAGAAGATAAGATTTCGGAAGAACCGGCAGAATACGAAGAAGATTTAGACGAGATTGATGTCCAGGAATTACTGGACGGGCTACCGGAAAGCTACCGGGCTGTGTTCAACCTGCATGTGCTGGAAGAATATTCACATAAGGAAATCTCGAAAATCCTGAACATTTCCGAAACCACATCGAAAACGCAGTTATTCAGAGCTAAAAAAAAGTTGAAAGAGATGATTTTAAAGAAAAAACAGATTCAAAATGAAAACTAATATTTCCCAACATATCAAAACCCAACTCAGCGAAAGAAAACTGACACCTTCTGAAGATTCTTGGGAAAAGCTTTCGCAAATGATGAATGAGGAAAAATCCCAGTCCCAAAAAAACAACCGTTTCCCAAAATGGTGGACTTTCGGGATTGCCGCTTCTGCTATAATTTTTTTTTCTGTTATGGTGATCAATTCCTTTTGGCAAACGGAAATTAATATGATACAAATCGTGGATACACAAAAAATTTCATCTGAAATTACGACAGAAAAAAATGTCATTATTCCTGAAGAAATTCAAGCGGAAAAAGTTGAAGTTCCGCGTGAAAACTCCATCAATCCACCCCAATTGGCGGAATCAAATTTAAAACCTAAAAATAAAATCAAATTCGAGCAAGAAGTAAAAACCATTCAAATTCAACACCCTAAAGAAAAACTCACGAACCCTGAGTTCATTTCACCCGAAGCGAAAATGCCTGAAATTAAGGAACAAGAAATCGCCCTGATTTCAACACCGGAAACGGAAGCAGAAACGGAAAAGCAAAAAAAATATGCGGATCCTAATATGTTGCTGTATTCGGTGGAGTTTAAAGAAGCGGTTACCGAAACCAAAAATGAGAGATCCCGACTGGTAATTATCGATTTCAATCAAAAAATCAAAAACTAACAATTAATATTTTAAAGATGAAAAAAATTCTCTTAATGGGATTATTATGCTTCATCAGCATGGAATCCCTTGCGCAAAAAATCAAAGTAGATTTCAACGAAACAAATGATTATGAACCCATCAGTGCTCTCGTAAAGGATAAAATCGAGGACTATGCATTTGAAATCCGTAAAATCGTCATTGACGAGAAAATTCTGATGAATGAAGAAATTTCAAACCTCGACGAACAAGTAAAAAACAATTTAATTTCCGAATCCGATGCTGAAGGCCGAAAAAAAGAAATTTCAGAGAAATATTCTGGTAAAATAAATGAAAGAATCGGAGCCCTTGATTTTGACTTGGATGAAATCATCAAAAAACAGGTTGAATATACCATCTTGAACACGGATGTGGAAAAATTAGCCGAAGAAAAATACCACCATTCACTCGAAGAAAAATACAAATCCAAACATGAAGTAACCGGCTATCTTTCTTATGGGGTCATGCATTTTGCAGATGGTGATAATGAAATGCTCAATAAACATTTAGGCTATTCAAGCGGTATTGACGCCGGTTTTATTTACCATAAGCAATTCAACAGAACCAGTCCGTGGGAGTTCATTTCGGGCGTCTATTTTTCATGGCGAACCTTGAGATTTGACGATGATTATATGATCAACCGCTCAGGAGAGGGAGAAGTAAATTTAATCCGATACAACCAAAATTTGGAGAAAAGCAAACTGAGATCTACCTACCTGATGATTCCTGTCGGGATTAAATTCAACATTTCGCCGTTGCAAAAAGTAAATGAAGAATTTTCTTACAGAAATATTGACAAAGGATTTGGGATTGGGGCAAATCTATATGGCGGATTCAGGATTTCCAAAAACAACATCGTAAAAGGCGAAGACATCAGCCACCGCGAGAAGGATACCAATTATAATTTAAGCCCGTTTGTGTATGGCGCACAAGTAACTTTGAGCATCGACAATGTCAATTTCTTTGTTCGCCAAGATCTGAGTCCTTATTTCGAAGAAAATACTTTTGACGACAGAAAAATGCTGCAATTCGGAATTAATTTCGGATTCTAAAAACCGGAGATTAAACTCAATTTAATATTATCAATAAGCCGTCATCCAAAATCTTAATTGAATGACGGCTTTTTTTATTTCTTGATGATTTTCTTCGACTGATAGCCCAAATCATAATGAAAAAGTAAATGATAAACACCCGGTTTTTGCGGAAAATCGAAACTGTAGGATTTATTTCCTTTAGAATCAATGGTTTCGCGAAGCAATTGTTTGATTAGTTTTCCGCTTTCGTCAAACAGCGTGATGACCATGTGGTCCGCTCGTTGGTAATCCACCGTGATATTCAGCACCTCTTCGACCGGATTAGGCGCAACCGTGATTTCCATGTCTTTCGGGCGTTCCGTGGTAATGTCGGAAACCGAAAGATTGTCGGTATATTTATAAATGCTGTGCCCGGAGCAATAAACCAAATTTTGTCCAAAAATCTGGAAGCGGTTCAAACTCCAACCGAAACCTAAATTGTCCCAAGTTTCCCCGCCATCGGTGGTTTCCAGAAAACCGCTGTAGTGGCCGCCCATCCAACCGTGGTCTTCGGTTATGAAGCCCACACCTTGAATGAAAGGATCGGGCACGTCATGTTCTTCCCAGTTTTGCCCGTTGTCTGTGGATTTGATGAGTTTTCCGTCAAAAGGATCAAATGACTGTACAGACCCGAACATAATGTTGGGATTGGAAAACAACACCTGCAATTTCCAGACCTGCTCGCCTGCCCTGCCTGAATTATAAAGCTCCGTCCATGTTTCGCCTCCATTGGTTGTTTTGAGGACTACGCCACCTGAATTGCTACCGCCTGAAGCATATCCGGTTTGTTCATCCACAAATAAAACTTCTACCAAAGAATTGGCATAAGCACTCATGTCTATAATTTCCCAAGTTTCCCCGCTGTCGGTAGATTTGATGATATAAGCAGGCTCAAAATAGGCGCCACAGCCGTAAACGGTAGATTCACCTACTGTTTCCAAACCGCATATGGCAGGGATTGCTCCCTGTAAATCCCAAACGATTTCCCAAGTTTCTCCACCGTCTGTTGTGCGATAAAAATTATCGGAAAGCGCTCCTAAAAACCCGATGTTCTCATTCAGGAATTCTATGTTCCGTAAATATTCCCCGTTGTTGTAGGATGATTGCACCCAAGTATTTCCGCCGTCCGTAGTTTTATAAACTGCCGACCCGGCTCCGTCCGCCGCCCAGCCCAGATTTTCATTCAAAAAGAAAACATCATCATAACGGGAAGGCGATTCGGGGATGTTCAGTTGTTCCCAGTTTTGTGCCATGCAAAACAAGCCCGTACAGGCGGCTAATAAAGTTAATTTTGATTTCATGTGTTAATTAAAAATTGAAAATCAAATGTAAAAATTAATTCAAGCCATTATTTAAACTTCTTCATCATTTCTTCCACAACTTCATAAGCCGCCGGACAAATCATGGTGTTTTTTAGGGTTAAATGATTGATCTGGTAAAACTTTTTCCGGTCGGTATGCGGGTATTCCCGACAAGCCTTCGGGCGGTGTTCATAAACCGAACAATAGTTATCCGCTCCCAAAAAGGGACAGGGAACCGACTGTAAAACATAGTCATTGTCTTCATCAATCCTTAAATATTGATCGATGAATTGCGAAGGTTTCATCCGAAATAAACTTGACAATCTTTCGATGTCTTTATGGGTAAAAAGGGGGCCTGTAGTTCTACAGCAATTGGCACAGGATAAACAATCAATTTTCTCAAAAACCTCATCGTGTATTTCCCCCATTTTCCGGTCGAAATCCTTGGGTGGTTTGTTTTTGATTTGTGTTAGGAATTTTTTGTGTTCCGTTTGGCGTTGTTTTGCTTTTTGGTTGTGATGTTCTAAATTCATCTGAATTGAGAATCCTGAAGTTTATTTCGATTGGGAATAGGCTTCCCTGGCTTCTGATTCTGCACGTTTAAAGAAATCCTGACCGAATTTTTCTAAAATCGCCTTTTCCATGGTTTCGGAATAACAGAGGGTTTTATGAGTTATGATGCAACCTCCGTC
>JAEZDQ010000027.1 GCA_023433225.1 Bacteroidota bacterium
CGGCAGATGTGATCACGGCAAATGAGTTATTGAAACTCGCTGAAGAAGTGGGTGAACATGTTGTAGCATTGAAACTCCACACGGATATTATCAAGGATTTTTCATTTGATTTAATCAATCAACTCCGGAAAATTGCCAAAGAAAAAGAATTCCTCTTGTTTGAAGACCGTAAGTTTGCCGACATCGGTAATACCCAAGAACTCCAGTTCAAGGAAGGAATTTACCGCATTGCGGACTGGGCCGATATGGTAACTGCCCACGTCATAGCGGGAGAAGAAAGCCTGAAGGTTTTTGAAAACGTCGGGGTCGTGGCCATCGTCGAAATGTCCTCCAAAGGGACTTTGACCGATGATTATTACATCACCAACGCTTTAAATGCTGCTGAAAACGCATCCAATGTCATCGGGGCAGTCGCCCAAAGGCAGGTTTCGGAAGGTTTATTGCTGTTTACGCCGGGTGTGAATTTGAGCAGCAAAACCGACACCAAAGGTCAACAATACAATACGCCCGAACGGGTTTTCAAAGCTTACCATACCGATTTTATGATTGTGGGAAGAGGAATTTATCAATCGGCTGATGCGAAAGAAGCCGCTAGGGAGTATCAAGCCGCCGGCTGGAGTGCTTATCTGGGAAGTTTGGATTAATCACATGGATTAACTTATTGATTTAAAAAGCACTAAATCAACTAATTGTCTGATTTCCAGACATTGTATTGGGTTACAACTGCCACGATATCATCATGTTTGAAATCTTTATTTTTGATTTGCTGGCTTAATTCGGGGTAGTCTTTGAAATATTCCGAAGCATTTTTTTTAAAGATAGTGTTTTTGTTAACTTGTGTATTAAACGTCTAAGAAATAATTGACGCAATTTCTTCGTTTGGGCGTTTGCAAAACCAAAAGGTATCACTCACATCCACATAATTATAAGTTCCTGTTCCACCACCTGTTGTAAGAGAACTGCTTGAAAACACACGGTACAAAGTAATGTTTGGCAAATCCAATATTATTTCAGCTTTAATCGGTTTTTTTGCTACCTTCTTGTTTTTTGCATTTTTATACCCTTTTATATAAACAATTTCCCCATCTACATTTTGCGCATTTAAAGAATTAGTCAGATTGAAGAAACAAAAAGCAAATAAGACGTAAACATATATTTTCATAATTTAAATATTTGATGAAGCCTAAAATTAAACAATTAATTCTAAAAAACAAGCGCAAATACTAACTTCGCCAAATGGAACGGATTATTTTAGGAATTGACCCGGGAACAACCGTTATGGGTTTTGGATTGATCAAAGTAGAGAAGAAAAAAATGTATTTTCTTTTGTTGGATGAATTATTGTTGCACAAATACGATTCCCATGAACTCAAATTGAAGAAAATATTTGAAAAAACTTTGGCCTTAATTGATACTTACCATCCGGATGAACTGGCAATCGAAGCGCCTTTTTACGGAAAAAACGTTCAGTCCATGCTCAAACTCGGTCGTGCGCAGGGTGTAGCAATGGCCGCCGGTTTATACCGCGAAATCCCGATTACGGAATATTCACCCAAAAAAATAAAACAATCCATTACCGGAAACGGAAATGCTTCCAAAGAACAAGTCGCCGGAATGCTCAAAAACCTGCTAGATTTAAAAGAATTACCCAAAAGACTGGACTCCACCGACGGGCTGGCAGCCGCTGTTTGCCACTTTTTCAATATGGGAAATGAACCCCAATCCAGAACTTATTCGGGCTGGGCGGCCTTTGTCAAAGATAATCCCGGCAAGATTGGATGATATTTTTACTTTTTCGTATGTTTACCCAAAATGAAAATATGATGCGAAAAATCGTTTTGGCATGCCTTTTTTTGTCGGTTTCCGCCGGATTGTTGGGACAAAGACCCGGTTACTGGCAACAACACGTGGATTATAAAATGGAGATCAACGTCGATGAAGAAAAATTCCGGTACCAAGGAAAAATGGAATTGGTTTATACCAACCATTCGCCCGAATCTTTGAATAAAATTTATTTTCATCTGTATTACAACGCTTTCCAACCCGGAAGTGCGATGGACCACCGGCTAACCAACATCCCCGACCCCGACGGACGCATGGTCATAAATACCGGAACCAAAGAAAAACCGCAATTCCAAAGCAGGATTGCACAGTTAAAACCCGAGGACATCGGATACCAGAAAATCAAATCAATCAAACAAAATGGAAAAGATTTAAGATTCCACATTTCGGGAACAATCATGGAAGTCGAATTAGCACAAAGCATCCTCCCCAATTCAAAAACTTCTATTGAAATGCAATGGGAAGCACAAATACCGGAAACCATCCGCCGAGGCGGGAAAAACTCGAAAGAAGGTATTGACTTTTCAATGACGCAATGGTACCCGAAAATGGCGCATTTTGATGAATTCGGCTGGCACTTGGACGAATACATCGGACGTGAATTCGTTGCTCCTTTCGGGAATTTCGACGTGAAAATCAAAATTCAAAAAGATTATATAATCGGTGCTTCAGGTGTTTTGAAAAACCCGAATGAAGTAAAAGGATATGTTGCCAATGCCAAAATCAAATCCGATAAAAACAAATCTACTTGGCATTTCACCTCAGAAAATATCCATGACTTCGCTTGGGCTGCCGACAAGGACTTCACGGTGGAAAAGAGAACCGTCCCAAACGGACCTGAACTCTTTTTCATTTACCAACCCGGAGAAAAAACAAATACCAATTGGAAAGAAACCCAAAAACCGACCATCGAATTTTTTGAATTTATGAGCCAAAATTTCGGGAATTATCCTTGGCCGACTTACACCATCGTCCAAGGCGGAGACGGCGGAATGGAGTACGGGACGGTAACCTTGATTACCGGCGAAAGAAGTTTTGAAAGCCTAACGGGCGTGATCTTCCATGAGGTAGCGCATTCCTGGTTCCAGCATCTTTTCGGAATCAATGAAACCGTAGATGAATGGATGGATGAAGGTTTTACTTCTTATGCAGATGCCTTGGCCTATAACCAAATTTTCGGTAAAAAATACGATGGAAACCCTAACCCGGATGCACACAACGGGTATTTCAATTTGGCAAAATCAGGTGTGGAAGAACCGATGAGCCTTCTAGCGGATTATTACAATTACAATTACGCGTACGGCGTTCAAGCTTACAACAAGGGTCAAGTGTACCTGATTCAGCTGGGTTACATCATCGGGGAAGAAAACCTGAAAAAAACATTTCTGGAATTCTACGACCAATGGCAATTCAAACATCCGACTCCGAATGATTTCAAGAGGATTGCTGAAAACCTATCGGGCATCAACCTGAAATGGTACCAAAATCTTTTTGTAAACACAACCCGGGTTATAGATTATTCGGTTACAACGGTTTCAGATTCCGAAATTCAACTGGAAAACCTCAGCAATTTTCCGATGCCCATTGATTTATATGTGGAATATATGGATGGAACCAAAGAGTTGTTTTACATCCCTAACTTAGAAATGCGCGGTGAAAAACCCGCCGAAAACTTTGAAATGTACAATAACGTAAAACGCACTGTGCTTGAACCTTGGAAATGGACCAATCCCGTTTATACCGTCAAAATAAACAAGAAAGCGTCCCGGGTGATTATTGACCCGACACAAAGGCTGGCCGACATTGAGTTTACCAACAATATATTTCCTCGCTAAAAGATGTTGTTAGCGGTAAACATCGGCAATTCCAATATGCGCTTCGGGGTATTTCTTCCCGACGGGGAAATCAATTCTTGGATCATTCATTCCAAACCTTCTAGGACAGAAGATGAATTCATTAATGGTTTCGACAGTATGTATGAATCTTTCGGTTTTCAAAAAAATGACATTACCGGAATTGTAATCGGCTCGGTCGTACCTGCTTTGACACTTCCGGTTTTGAATTCATTGAAGAAAATTCACGCACTGGAACCAGTTCTCGTGGACAGAGATTCCAAGGCCCATATTCAACATACTTCCAAACAAATGGGCACGGATTTGTTTGCCAATGCGGTTGCTGCACATGAATTCTATGAAGGAAAAAAGATCATCATAGATTTTGGGACGGCCCTGACCTTTACGGGAATTGACGAAACCGGAAAAACAATGGGCGTGGCCATTGCGCCGGGTATAATTACCGCATTGAAGTCCTTGGTGTCAGAAACCGCCCAACTA
>JAEZDQ010000032.1 GCA_023433225.1 Bacteroidota bacterium
CGTAAAACATTGGAAAGAATTGCTCATATGTTGAAAACGGGCAAACCGCTTAGAAATTAAAAAATGAAAAATTTTAAATGATAAATGATCTCATTTAAAATTTATAATTCAAAATTCAAAATAGAAAAATGAAAGAAGCATATATAGTAACAGGATATAGAACAGCAGTGGGGAAGGCGCCGAGAGGTACTTTGCGTTTTACGCGTCCAGATGAGTTGGCGGCTACCGTCATCGAACGCATGATGCAAGATGTTCCCAATTTGGACAAAGACCGCATCGATGATGTCATCGTTGGTTGTGCGATGCCTGAAGCAGAACAAGGTTTGAACATGGCACGTTTGATTTCTTTGATGGGATTGAGCACGGACAAAGTTCCGGGTGTGACCATTAACCGTTATTGTGCATCGGGATTGGAATCCATTGCGATTGCTACGGCGAAAATCCGTTCTGGAATGGCCGATTGTATCATTGCCGGCGGTGCCGAAAGTATGTCGTACATCCCGATGGGCGGATACAAACCTATTCCGGACACTGATGTTGCCAAGCACAACGCCGATTATTATTGGGGAATGGGATTGACAGCCGAAGCAGTTGCCAATGAATTCAATATTTCCCGAGAAGACCAGGATTTATTTGCTTTTAATTCACATCAGAAAGCGATGAAAGCTTTGGAAGAAGGACGGTTTGAAAATCAGATTGTGCCGATTGATGTGGAGTTTGCTTCTTTAGACGAAAAGGAAAAAGTCCAGACAAAGAAAGTTACATTTAAACAAGACGAAGGGCCACGAGCCGACACTTCGCTCGAAGCTTTGGCAAAACTAAGACCTGTTTTCGCCCAAGGTGGATCAGTAACAGCCGGAAATTCTTCCCAAATGTCAGACGGAGCTTCTTTCGTCATTGTGATGTCAGAAGAAATGGTGAAAGAATTAAATCTGGAGCCGGTGGCGAGATTGATGTCTTATTCAACTGTGGGAGTTCCACCAAGAATCATGGGAATCGGACCGTTGTATGCGATTCCCAAAGCATTGGAACAAGCAGGATTGAAACAAAGTGAGATCGAAATGATTGAATTAAACGAAGCTTTTGCTTCTCAGTCATTGGCTGTGGTAAGAGGATTGGATTTGAATCCGGATATCGTAAACGTAAACGGAGGAGCCATTGCTTTGGGACATCCGCTGGGTTGTACAGGAACAAAATTAACAGTTCAATTGTTCAACGAAATGAAACGTCAAGGTAAAAAATACGGAATGGTTACCATGTGTGTCGGAACAGGACAAGGAGCCGCTTCGGTGTTTGAAATACTTTAGGAAATTTTAAATGTTGAATGAAAAATTTTAAATGATATGAAAACAGATAATTTAATAGCCGATAAGACTTTTGACTTTGCGTTGAGTATTATTGATTTTTACATTCAACTTAAATATGAAAACGAATTTTTACTTTCTAAACAATTATTAAGATCCGCAACCAGCATTGGAGCAATATTATTTCCAAAATAATCATTACATCGAAAAATTCTTTAGGGAAATCATAAGACCATTTATAATTTAACATTTATAATTTTTAATTCAGAATAAAATGAGCAACGATAGATTTAAAGGAGGGGAATTTTTAGTAAAAGACCTTACTTGGGAAAATATCTTCACACCGGAAGATTTCAGTGAAGAACAAAGAATGATGTTGGAATCAGCGAAGGAATTCATCGACAGAGAAGTTTGGCCCAAAAAACACCAAATCGAAAAGAAAGATTATGCTTTAATCGAAGATTTGATGAAAAAATTGGGTGAGCTGGGATTCTTAGGAATTTCCGTGCCGGAAGAATATGGCGGATTGGGAATGGGATTCGTTACCACAATGTTGGTATGTGATTACATTTCGGGTGCTACCGGTTCTTTGGCCACCGCTTACGGAGCGCATACCGGAATCGGTACGTTGCCCATCAGTTTGTACGGGACAGAAGAGCAAAAGAAAAAGTACTTGCCCAAATTAGCTACAGGTGAATGGTTTGCTTCGTATGCATTGACTGAGCCGGAAGCTGGATCTGATGCCAATTCAGGGAAAACCAAAGCAGTTTTGTCAGAAGATGGTAAACATTACATCTTAACCGGGCAGAAAATGTGGATTACCAATGCGGGATTTGCAGAGTTATTCATTGTTTTTGCGCGAATTGAAGACGATAAAAACATTACTGCATTTATCGTTGAGAAATCTCAGGCAGGTGAAGGTTTTTCATTGGGTGAAGAAGAAGATAAATTGGGAATTGTTTCCTCATCCACCCGTCAAGTGTTTTTCAACGAAGTACAAGTCCCTGTTGAAAATATGCTGGGCGACCGAAACGGTGGATTCAAAATTGCGATGAATGCTCTGAATGTTGGCCGAATTAAATTGGGCGCGGCTTGTTTGGATGCCCAACGCAGAATTGTTTCAAATGCCATTAATTATGCAGGTGAAAGAAAACAATTCGGCGTTTCCATCAATACATTTGGCGCAGTTCAGGAAAAATTGGCAGAAATGGCAGTAGCTACTTTCACCTCGGAAGCCGGTGCTTATCGGGCTGCGAAAAACATCGAAGATGCGATTGCCGACAATATTGCAGCAGGCCTACCTAAAAATGAAGCAGAACTAAAAGGAATTGAAGAATATGCCATCGAAGCCTCCATTCTGAAAGTTTGGATTTCGGATATGGCACAGGTTTCGGCCGATAAAGGAATTCAGATTTACGGTGGAATGGGGTACTCCAAAGAAATGCCGATGGAAGCTGCTTGGCGAGATGCCCGGATTTCAAGAATTTATGAAGGAACCAATGAAATCAACAGTTTGCTCTGTGTGAGTATGTTGATCAAAAGAGCGTTTCAAGGAAGAATCGATTTGATGACACCGGCAATGGCTGTGGCAGACGAATTGATGACCATTCCGTCATTTGACATGCCGGATTATTCGGAAATTTTGGCACAAGAAAAAGAAATACTGACAAATTTAAAAAAGGCATTCTTCATGGTGGCAGGTTCTGCTTTACAAAAATTCGGTGCAGATCTAGAAAATCACCAGCAACTGATTTTGAAAGCTGCTGAAATCATGATTGAAATCTATATGGCAGAAAGTGCGGTATTGAGAGCCGAAAAATTAAGCCGCGAAAAAGAGGATGTCATCGATGGAATCGCAATAAAAATCGCCCAAATCCAATTGTTTGATTCCGTAGAGAAAATAAAAACCAGTGCGATGGAAGGTATTATCTCATTTACGGAAGGGGACGAGCAAAGAATGATGCTCTCCGGTTTGAGGAGGTTTACACGCTACAATGAATACCCGAATTTGGTGAATTTAAAAACGGAAGTTGCGGAATTTCTTATCAATAAGAATAAATATGAAATTTAACATTTATTTAAGGGGATATAGTTCAAAATTTTATTTTTTGGCACATGATTTGCTAATATATATGTAAGTACTATTCTTTTCATAAGGTAGTTGAGTTTTCATGGTACTTAAGTTTTAGTAGAGAGGATCCCGGTAGAAATACCGGGATTTTTTTATGGAATTTGAATGTGTGCAATCAAATCTTTTTGAAAGAATCGGTTTTTTTGTCGTATCCATACGGACAATGTCGGCAACCGCTTTTGCAACAATAGCCTCTCCGCAACAAATATTGTTCGGTAAAAACGAGGTAACCTTCCGGTGTTTTGTAGAAATCGCCTTCTTGTAGTTTTTTGGAATTCATTTCAAACCTTGTCAAGGTTGTTTTCGTGCTGAGAATTAACCTTGACAAGGTTTTCCCTACGCAGATTTCTATTAATTATCCTACATCCAACTTCTTATAAGCCGTCAAAATCTTCCCAACCAATTTATGTCGAACTACATCCATTTCGGTAAGTTTCACCATTCCGATTCCTTCCACGTCGTCCAGGATTGCCATCGCTTCTTTCAAACCCGATTTTTGTTTGGGCGGCAAATCCACCTGTTCCGGGTCGCCGGCGATGATGAATTTCGCATTTTTTCCCATTCGCGTCAGGAACATTTTCATTTGGGAATGTGTGGTGTTTTGGGCTTCATCCAGAATCACAAAGGCTTCGTCGAGTGTTCGACCCCGCATAAACGCCAAAGGTGCGACTTCAATGATTCCTTTTTCCAAGTAGGATTCTAATTTTTCAAAATGAATCATATCCTTCAAAGCGTCATAAAGCGGTTGTAAATAAGGGTCTAACTTTTCTTTTAAATCACCCGGTAAAAAACCCAAACTCTCACCTGCTTCGACCGCGGGTCGTGTCAGGATTATCCGTTTCACTTCTTTGTTTTTCAGAGCCTGTACAGCCAATGCCACACTCGTATAAGTCTTTCCCGTACCCGCAGGCCCGATGGAAAACACCATGTCATTTTTTCTGACATTATCAACCAATTGCTGTTGTCCGGCGGTCAAAGCCTTTACAATTTTACCACTTACACCGTGGACCAAAACTTCATGGGAGCTGAATTTCCCGGCACCCGTTTTTTGATTGGACTCCAAAAGGGTTTCCATTTCTTTTTCGTTCAGTCGGTTGTAATGTTGTAAGTGTTGAAT
>JAEZDQ010000132.1 GCA_023433225.1 Bacteroidota bacterium
TCCTTGAACTCTTCATCCGTAACGCGCCTGCCTTCTTTTTTGGCCTTCATGATGGCGGCTTGGGTATTCTGGATACAGAAAGAACATTTCTCCATGACCCCGCGGGTACGTACCACAACATCCGGGTTCAATACCATACGGCCTAAATCGTCATTCATATTGAAATCGAACTTATCATTGTGCGCATAGTTGAACCAGTTGAAACGCCTTACTTTATAAGGACAGTTGTTCGCACAGTACCGGGTTCCCACACAACGGTTGTAAGCCATCATGTTTTGTCCTTGCTTTCCGTGGGATGTCGCCGCAACCGGGCAAACCGTTTCACAAGGAGCATGGTTACAATGCTGACACATCATCGGCTGGAAAATCACATCCGGATTTTCCGCACCGGGTTTGATTAATTTCTTGTACTGACCTGCCTCGAGTAAATCATCTTCCAAGGCGACTTTTTGGGTCAATGTATTGTCAGTCACATCTGAATAATACCGGTCGATTCTCAACCAATACATATCCCGTGACATTCTCATCTCTTCTTTTCCGACTACGGCCGTGTTGTTTTCTGCCTGACAGGCAACAATACAAGCCCCGCACCCGGTACAGGCATTCAAGTCAACAGATAAGTTAAAATGGGGCCCGAACGAACGGTCGTGCGAACGCCAGATATCCACTTCCCCAACGGGTGAAGTTCCACGCCAAGTCGGCATGACAGCCGGCTCATTCCATTCTTCGGTTGGTTTATTGATAAAATCTTCCAAAGTGGCTTGGCGCGCGATTTCATATCGGCCCATTAAAGTATTCTGCATTTGCATACAAGCAAATTCATGCTTTTCACCTTCGTGGGAACGGATTATTTGAACGTTGCTGATGCTTAAATTTCCGTCGAAATAAACCGGAAAAGCGTTGACACCTACGCCAAACGAAACTTTCCCGCCCTTGTTTCTTCCATAGCCCAAGGCCAAACCAACTGTTCCGATCGCTTGTCCGGGTTGGATAAACACCGGCACTTTCTCCAAGGTGATCCCGTTGGCGGTGATATCTACAAAATCCCCGTCAAACTGCATGCGTCCGTTTTTGACGTTTGCATTTTCAGAAGTTTTGATATTGAATTTTTCAGCATCATTGGGGTTCAAAGTCAAGTAATTGTCCCAAGAAACCCTTGTGACCGGGTCGGGCAATTCTTGCAACCAAGGATTGTTTGCCTGTGTACCGTCACCGATGCCGCATTTCGTGTACAATTGCAATTCCCATTCGGTTGTTTTTACGGACGACAGTTTATCGGCCGCCGCCGCCGCGCTTCCCGAAGCTGTTAAACTGATGGATTCCATCGCTTCATTGAATCCATTGTAAAGTGCTTGGTTGAAACTGTAGCCCATTTGAGGCAAAATCGATTCTTCCCAATTTGCTTTTAAATATTTATAATATTCGGTGGCGGGTTGTCGGTAAGAGGATTTTGGCATCACCAATTCTACCTGATTGGGATCTTGGTTGGTTACCAAGGTTTCGCCTGCATCGGTTTCCTCTACCGCGCCTTTCATCCAGGCCAATAAGGAATCTTGGAATTGTCTTGTATTGAATATCCGCTGGATGGTAGGTTGCTGCAAAGAGTAAACGCCGGTAATCGGGTTGATGTCGTTCCAGGATTCCAATCCATGGGGAACCGGAGCGATTACGTCAGCCAAATCAGCGGTTTCATCGTGCTTTTCTGACAGGGCTACTTTCAGCCCGATCTTAGAAAAAGCAGTAACAATCTCTTTTGAGCGGTGGTGGTTGTAAACCGGGTTTACCTGAAATGTAAACAATACACCGATATTTCCGGACTTGGCATCCGTCAGGAATTGATTGAATGCTTTGTCGTTGGATTCTTTTAAAAGGACAGCTTTGTCTTTGGAAACCGCTTCAGAATTAATCAATTGATTGATGGCGAAACACAAAGCAAAAGCTTCTTTATTCCCATCAGCCATCACCACGGCTTTGCTTCCTTTGGCCCGGATTTCTTTTAGAATCGCAGAGGCTGTTTGGTCAGAAGTTCCGGAAGTCAATCCTTTGTAAACTTCCGCCAAGGTTTTCAACACTGCGGTTTGTTTCATCGGATAACGGCTGTCGGCATTTGCGCCCGTCATGGAAAGGTTGCTTTCTACTTGGATATGGCGGAGCATGTTCTTACCCGGTTTACGAGCCATCGCATAGCCGCCTTCCATTCCGCCTCCGTTGTAATCACCCAAGAAATCCGCATTGAATGAAACGACCAATTCCGCGGTCGATAAATCATAAAATGGGAGAACGCGCTGGCCATAAATTTCTTCTGCCGCATCTAAGGCGGGAGAATAATTGACGGCATCTTGTACCACATGCTCGGCGTTTGGATAAAGGGTTTTAAATTCCTGAATGAGTTTTTTGGTCGTCGGGCTGGGAAGAGAAGATGTTAAAATCACAATTTTTTTCCCTGCGGAGGATTCCAATCCGGCCATTACCCGCTCATCCAATTTCGTCCAAGAAGTATAGGTAAATTTATTGTTTGCCTTCATCAACGGGCCTCTCACCTTATCGGAGTCGTAAAGCGACAATACCGAGGCTTGGATACGGGCACTGGTTGAACCAAAATACTTGGCAGATTTATTGGCATTGATCCGAATCGGCCTTCCTTCCCGGGTTTTGACCAGAACATTGGCATAGTCATAACCATCGAAAATGGTGGACGCATACCAAGTAGGGACACCGGGCGTTACATTGTCCGGTTTCACCACATAGGGGATGGACTTGATTACGGGTGCTTCACAAGCTGCTAAAGTGACGGCAGCCGTGCTGAATCCTAAAAACTTTAAAAAGTCTCGTCTCGAAGTTTGCGACTCTTCCATCGCTTTGTTGTTTCCGATGAATTCTTCCACCGGGATTTCCTCGGCAAATTCTTTAGAAGCCAACTGCTCAGTTAGTGACTGGTCATTCAGTTCTTCGAAACTTCTCCAATATTTTTTCTTAGAAGCCATTTATACCTCTTGCTTTAATTTTTAATAATGACATTTACCACACTCCAAACCACCGATTGCATCGACTGTAATCTTGGCTCCCTCACCGTATTGTTTCTTCAATTTCTCGTGAAGTTCGGCGTAGTACTGACTGTTGTATTCTTGTGACATATCAACTTCGGTAGTGCGGTGACATTCGATACACCAGCCCATTGTAAATTGATTGGCCATTTTTAATTCATCCATTTTGGTAACATCTCCGTGACAGGCAAAACATACTTGGCTGTTGTCCGGGAGGTTCAATTCTTTTGCATTGGGGATGGTGCCCTCTTCAATCGCCCTCAATATGGCGGTTTCACCGGCAACTACGTGCTGTTCGTGGCTGAAGTAAACGAAGTCGGGCATATTGTGAATCCGTACCCATTCAATGGGTCTTTGTTCCCCGGTATAACTATTGGTTGCAGGATCCCAGCCAATGGCTTTGTACATTTTCTGGATTTCACCTGTATAGAAATTCTTTACTTCATCGGCATCGGCAAACATCCCGTTGTCCACCAAATGTTCTTCGTAATATTCTCCTTTGTATTCTTTGATGGTTTTGTGGCAATTCATACAAACGTTGGTCGAAGGAATCCCCGACACTTTACTGTATTTCGCACTGCTGTGGCAAAGTTGGCAATCAATTCCTTGTACCCCGGCATGAACCTGGTGGGAGAAATAAATGGGTTGTTTGGGTTCGTAACCTTTGTCCACACCGATTCCCAACATGAAGTTCCAAAGTCCTGCAAGTGCCAACACAGCCAATAAAGCCAGAACACCTTTGAATACTTTGTCGTATTTGGTCATTAATTCGGAGAATGAAACCGCGGCTCCTTCTTCTTCCACACTTAGTTCTTCGGCTTGGGTGAGTTTTACCAAAGCGTTCAGACGAACCAAAATCCAAATTAAAATAACAGCTAAAATAAAGAAGCCGACAATGACCAAACCGGTAGAAGTTCCGCCACCCGATGATTGGGATGCTTGTTTCTTGGCTTCTTCATCCGCCTTTTTCTGGGCAATCGCTTCCTCATATGCAGCCTGACCCGCCTCCGGGTTTTGAGAGAAAACAAGGATGTCGTCTATATCCTGTTCCGTCAAATTTGGGAAAGCAAGCATTTCTTGCTTGCCATAATCTTCAAAAACCTTGAGCGCATACGCATCACCCGATTCACGGAGTGCTTTGTTGTCTTTGATCCAAGCGTGAAGCCATTCCCTTCCGACACCTCCGCCTTCTTTGACGCGGTCAACAACACCGCGGATTTCCGGGCCGATGAATGCACCGTCCACTTGGTGGCAGGTGGTACAATTATCGGTAAATAATTTATATCCGTTTGCGCCGTCGCCTGAAATTTCATCTTGGGAATAAGAAAATGAGAAAGCAGCCAGAAAGAGGGCCATGCTCAGTAATCCTAAATTGTAAAATCGTCTTGCCTTCATTAACTAAACATTGAGTATCTGTAACAAGTGTTAAATTCCTATGATTTAACCCGACAAAAATAACCTCAAACCTTAATAAAATCATAAGGTTTCACTGATGAAGTTTATCATTTCAATTAATTTAAAACGAATCTAAATAGCCTCTTTGCTAAACTCCCACTATATCAATGTTTAACTCCGCACCTATAAAGAGATGCCGAACACTTTTTATAGTGTCGGTAAATATTTCTGAATTACCTTTGTGTAATAATTTGAAATTATGCGCAAATTTCTATTTTTTCTTTTATGCTGCGGGTTCACCATTTTAGGGGCTCAAAATGCAAAATCAGACACGATATGGGTCGTGAAAAAAGATTCGATTTCGGCGGGAGAATTTTCAATTGAAATCGACAAAAGCCTTGCCCAGCTCCTCGGCAGCAAGGAACAACAGATTTGTGAAAAAACGGTATATGTTCCACCCAAAAAATTATCGCCCGCTGACAAATGCGCTACACAGCAAAAGATTATGGGCTATAAAATCCAGATTTTTTACACCAAAGACCGTGATGCAGCCAACAAGGTAAAAGACGATTTCGCCCGGCAATTCCCGAACCTCACCCCGGAACTGATTTACGCCAGCCCGGATTACAGGATTCTTGTCGGGGATTATTTCACCAGACAATCCGCCGGATCAGATTTGCGCCGTATCCAACGAACCTATCCTTCCGCCTTTCCGGTGCAATGGCGCGTTTGGTGCAGGAAAGCGATTTGAGACGTTTCAAGTCAGGTTTCAGGTTTCAAGTTTCAGGTTCAAAGTTTCAGGTTTCGGGTTTTAAGTTTTCTTAAATCCATACTTCCTTTAAAAGTTTTTCGTTTTATTTGTGTTGATTTAATTCGATTCAAATGAAATTAGGATTTTTAATTGCAAGTCTTTTCGCTACATGGGCTTTTTCACAAGACAATTACGTTTCCGAAACTTCGGGGAACCTGACAATTGAATACGATGCGGCCTTACAAAGAATAATGACTGAAAAAGAAAACGCAATCTGTATTGAACCAGAAAAAGAAATAAAAAAACCGGAATTCTGTGACGGCGCCCGCGTTCAGGTTTTTTATGGCAAAAGCCGACAGGAAGCCGAAGCCAAACTGAAAGAAGTCAAAAC
>JAEZDQ010000152.1 GCA_023433225.1 Bacteroidota bacterium
AACGCTTACTTCATACCGAGCGATAACCGTATTGCCGGAGGTATTTGTGTAGTTCACAAAAAAACGCCCGTTGGAATCGTAATCAGGATGAAATGCCAAACCAAGCAAACCCCGTTCGCCACCGCTGCTGATGATAGACGTCAGATTTAAAAACGGTGTAGGATTAACGGTGCCGTCGCTGTTTAGAATCTTTATTTCCCCTCCCTGCTGAACCACAAAGAGACGGTCGTCATCTGCATGCGCAATTCCGACCGGAGAACTAAATCCTTGGGCAAAAACTTCCAATTCAAACTCCTGTGCGCCCGCAATTACGGAAACGATCGTTGTCATTATTAAAAGATAAATTTTTCTCATAACTTTCTAATTTAAGTAAGCTATAAAATTATAAATAATTATGAAAACAACCGGAATAATTTATCCTTCCTTCAAATTCTCTCTATTAAAAAAAGAAACTCCCATGAATTATCAGAAACAATTCGCGGGAGATTCTCTAATTTTTTAGATTTAAAAACTGATTATTTCAGTTCGCTATCCATATTAATTGCGCCCGGAAACAGAATGTTGTTTTCCAAATGGATATGCAAATGCAAATCATTTTCAAACTCTTCCAGCATGGCATAAGTCACTTTATAGGTGTTGCAAGCGTCGGCAGGCGGTGTATAATTGTCGGATAATTCGGCGATTTTCCGAAAACGGTCTCCTTCTTCTTCGTGTTCATGTTTCATCATACTAACCGGGTTCTCCACTGTTCCGAAGGGCGGTGGATTGAAAGCTTCGCCTCTGCTTTTGGATTTCACCATTTGGCGGATGAAGGGGAACAAGATGTTTTCTTCTTTCTGCATATGTTCCATTAAATTTTCCGCTGTTTGGTTGAATAAGTCGTTTATTTCCAAAAGTTCCGGATGCTGAGGGCCGTGAACTTTGCGCAATTTGTCCAGGAAACCGAGTAAAAAAGGAATTTTTTCTTCCACATAACGGTGGTGTTTCTTTTCTACGTAATCCGCTAATAAATCCAATGGCCAGCTGGTGAAATCTATTTCTTCGGACTTTCCGGGTAAACGATCGATTTCATTATAAATCGCGTTAGGGTCAACCCCTTTTGGAGCACAAGCGTCCTCTACCGTGCGGTTTCCTTTACAGCAAAAGTCAATGCCGTATTTCTTAAATATGGCTGCGGCGCGAAAGTCTTGAGCGACAATTTCGCCGATATTTATTGTTGATAATTCCATTTGTTTGTTGTTTATTGATTATTGTTTTAATGACATTATATATTCTACCATCATTTTTGCATTTTCCGAATTGATGTCGGGGTGTGCGGTCATCGGGATTTCACCCCAGTTTCCTTTTCCACCCTCGATGATCTTGGATGCAAGCATTTGGATGTTGGCGTCGTTGTGTTCATATTTTGCAGCTACTTCTTGGTAAGAAGGGCCGATGAGTTTCGCATCGACTTTGTGACAGGAAAGGCAATCGGAACTTTCTACCAAGAGTTTTCCTCTTTCAGCGGGGTTTACTTCGGGTTTATTTGCTTTTTCTTCTAATTCGGCGGGCATTTCGCCATAATCCGGTTCTACGTAGCCCACTTCGGGTTTATCTGAACAAGCAGCGATGCTGAACATTAGGCTGAGTGCAATAATTGATTTTTTCATGATTTGTTATTTTATTTGTTATTTATTTTGTTGATTTTTAATTTCTTGTGCCACTGAAGTGATATCGATTTCCAAACCTTCCTTTTGATAGGTCAACACACCTTGTTTGGAGAATACGCTGATAATATTGGAATGGGAAAAGTCGATGGGTGATATCTGCTTGTATTTCATGGCCAAGACATTGGCGAGTTCTTTGGTGTTTTTTTCATCTGAACGCAGGAACAGCCATTGTTCGCCCGTCATTTCGTTGTCAATCAAATATTGTTTCATTTTTTCCACGGTGTCGGTTTTCGGGTCGATGGAAACCAAAACATAACGGGTTTCTTTGTCGTATTTGTTTCCGACTTCCATATCGATTCGGCGCATATCGCCGGTGAGTCGCGGGCAAGCTGTTCTACAACTCGTATAAATCATTACCATCACCAATGTTTTACCTTGGAGTGAAGCAAGTTTAAGTTTTTCGCCATTTTGGTTTTCCCATTCCGAATCCAACATGAAAATGGAGTTGGTAATGGGCGCTTCGATTTCTTCTTTGTGACAGGAAAAAAGGAGGAGCGAAGCAAAAATGGATATAATCAGTTTTTTCATTTTGAATTTCATTTAATTAATGTCTTGGGCACATCTGAACCCTAAATTATTTACACAATAATTTGCTTTTAAACTTCCCCGCATGGCATACCGAATAAAGGCGGCATAATTGGTCAGGTCTTGGGTAGAAATCGCGGCTCCGGCACAAAACAGGTTTTCACTTTTTGAACTGTCATTTCTGGATTCTCCGGAAAGCATGACTTCATTAAAGTTATCTGTCCATTCCCATACGAGTCCGTACATGTCATAAACCCCCCAATAATTAGGCCTTTCTGTTCCCACCGCGCGCCTTTTGTTATCCTTTGTTTGGTAAGACCTTAAAATATACTTTGTAAACTCAGGATCCGCAGTTGCATTTGGTTTTTTATGATCGGCTTGTGCTGCGTATTCCCATTCTTCGATAGTAGGCAATCTTTTCCCGACACTTTCGGAATAAGCTTTTGCAGCGAACCAAGAAATATTGGTCACCGGTGCATCGGGCAAAATCCCTTCTGCAAAAACGGTATCGTTCACCCAATTTCGAAGATACGTAGAATCTGCATAAATCCGCGGAACATTTGATTTTCTCCAATGTGGATTTGCTTTTACAAATTCCAAATATTCGGCATTGGTTACGGGTGTTTCGTCAATTAAAAAGGATGGGACTTCCAATTTCTGGTTTTCTTCTACTTCAAAAAACGGTTTAAAGAAACCTCCTTCTACAGTAACCAACTTTTTGGTATTGTCCACATGGACTAGTTCGTGCTTGTAGGAAGCAAAGTTGGGTTCCTGTTTGGGATAGCTTTCGCAAGAGAAAATGAATACAATTACCAAACAAACTGCAAAAAGAGGTTTCATTTTTTTATTTTTTAAATTTTTATTTTACCAATTCTTTTTCGGCTTTGAATACCTTGGGGTTCTCGTCGCCATTGACTTTTAATTTCCCGATGGCTCCTTTGTTGAATGCTCTGAAGATTGCGTGGTCGACAATCACGTATTCGCCGGGAACCGATGCGTGGAACTCTACGATTGCGGCACCTCCGGGAGGAATCGCAGTCGTCTGGACATCTTCGTTCACATAGCTTCCGCCTTCTACATAAACCCTGTCGAAGATTTCACCGATGATGTGGAAAGAAGAGGATAAGTTCGGCCCACCGTTCCCGACAAACATCCTTACGGTTTCACCGGCTTTTACTTGGAGTTCACCGTCGCCTAACAAGGAACCGGCTTTTCCGTTAAACAATACATAATCCGGGTTTTCCGCAATGGCTTTTTCCATATTGAAATCTTGTTTTCCTTTTTCACCATAAGAACCGCTGGTGTAGAAATCCCCTTGCATAATGTAAAATTCACGATCCACTTTGGGCAACCCCCCTTCTGGTTCGATTAAAATCAATCCGTACATTCCATTTGCGATGTGCATTCCAACCGGTGCAACGGCACAATGGTAAACGTAAAGCCCGGGGTTCAACGCTTTGAAATTAAACACCGCTTCTTTACCGGGTGCGACAAAAGTCGCTTCCGCTCCGCCTCCGGGTCCGTTTACGGCGTGCAAGTCAATATTGTGAGGTAACATGTTGTTTTCATTGTTTTTCAAGTGGAATTCAATCTCGTCCCCCACTCTTGCGCGTATAAAACTTCCCGGTACGGTACCGTCAAAAGTCCAGAAGGTATATTCCGTACCATCGGCTAATTCCCCAACCTTTTCAATGGTTTCCATTCTTACAATCAACTTTTTAGCCGGCCTGTCGCCTACGGGAGCCGGTACATTTGGGGGTGATGTAAGTTGCAACTCTTCTGCATGTCCGACGGTTTCAATCGTTGAAGCATCGGCAAATTCCGAATCAGATTTTTTGTCACTTTGTTTACAAGAAACAATTCCCAAAGCCATAGTCATGGCTAAAAATAGAACCTTTGTGTTCATGATGATTTTTGATTTATGATTTAGTTTATTATACATTTTAATTTTATTAATGGTTTTCTATTTATCGTTTGAATGAATTTGAGCCTTCCTTATTGAATAGATTAATACCTTTTTATCTTTTATTGTTCAAATTTTTTAACTTTTTAAAAACGCCAAATCGGAATTCAATTTATCAGCCACCTCACCCAAGGTAGAAGATTCCAACATATTTTTAAGGTCTCTCCTCACCCATTGGTATTTTTCGTGGAGTGGACAAGGATGTTCGTTTGAACAGTTTCTCAACCCCAATGCACAACTTGTAAACAAATGGTCTCCGTCAATCTGCCTAACCACTGCTGCCAAGGTGGTGTTAAAATCATCTTCTTCCAAATAGAAACCGCCGTTGGGTCCTTTTGTCGATTTCAACATTCTTCTTTTTACCAAGTCTTGTAAAATCTTCGCGATGAAATATTCAGGTGAATCAATTCCTTTTGCGATTTCTTTGATTCCGCATTTGGCATTGTCTTTTGACCTTTGCGCTATATAAATCAAAGCGCGTATGGCGTATTCACAAGTTCTTGAAAACATCTCTTCTTTATTATGGTACAAATGTAGAGATAAAATAAATAGAAGAGTTATTTATCCTTTATTAATTTATATGACTTTTTGCAGTGATATTTGTCATGGGGTTGAAATGGAAAGCTGAATAACTTTCCCGTTTTGGAAATGATGTCCGTTTAATCCAAAATTGAATAAATAATTGGCCATTTCTACGGCGGTAATCGGAGCTTCATATCCGGGAAAAGCTTCTTCCAGCATTTCGGTCTGAACGGCTCCAAGTGCGATGCAATTGATCCGTGGTTGGTTTTCGTTGAATTCCTGCGCCAAAAGTTCAGTCAGCGTCACAATTCCGGCTTTGGAAGAGGAATAAGCCGCCAATCCCGGGAATTTCACCGAACCCTGAACGGCACCCATGGTTGTAATATTGACAATGTGTGAATTCGAATTCATTTTATCTAAAACCATCTGGATGATCCGAAACGGCGCTTTGTAATTGACCGCAACCGAATAGTCAATCTCATTTTCCGAAATTTCCCCAAATGGTTTGTTGACCAGAAATCCGGCATTATTATATAATACGTCCAGATGTTCCCAATTTCGCATCGCACCCGGCAGCATATCCAAATCGCTTTGTTTGGAAATGTCCATTGGCAGAATGATCAATTGGGAATTATTTTCGAACTGATAAAGTTCCTTTAATTTTTCTTCGTTTCGGGAAATCGCCAGTACGTTGTTTCCGTTTTGAAGATGGATTTTGGCCAGTTCATGACCGATTCCGCGACTTGCGCCTGTTATGATGATGTTTTTTTGCATTATGATTTCAAATCTAAATATTCAATCAGTTCTCTAATAGACTCAAACTTATGATTATTAAATGATATTATGTTTTGATGTACTATTAAAATCAACTCATTTTTATCGGAAATCTCATACCCATTCCGTTCCAAGGCGTGCTTCACCCAATATGCTAAATCGCTTCCGTCGCTTACAAGGTTTACCGATCTATTTTTTGGATGATGAAATTTAAAATTGCCGGTTTGGTAATCAAATTTTATCTGTTCTTGCGATAATTTTTCGAAAATCCTTTGTTCGTACGCGATTTGTTCGGGAAATCCGGCGTGGAATTCTCCGTTGTCAATCCACCAAAGTTGGGTAGAATTCTGCAATAATAATTCAATCTGATGCGAAGCTACAATGAAAGTTTTGCCTGTTTCACGGGATAATTTATAAATCAATTCAAAAATCTTGAACTGATTTTCAATGTCTAGATGCGAAGTCGGTTCGTCCATGATGACGATTTGGGTATCCTGCACCAGAGCGCGCGCGATCATCGCCATTTGAAGTTGTCCATCGCTCAACTCATTGGCCAAACGATTTTTCAGATGTGGAATTCCCACCATTTCGAGTGCATTTTCAATCCCATTAATTTCTGTTGAATTTAATTTTGAAAATCCGGATTTATAAGGAAGCCTTCCCAAAGCGACCATATCGAAAACGGGAATTCCGGGCGTTTGGCTAAGCCGCGAAAAAACCACCGCAATTTCTCTCGCCCTTTTCTGAACATCCCAATGCTGAATATTTTCAGAATTGATTTCGATTTTACCGTTTGAAACGGGCAATAATCCCAAAATGGATTTGATGAGCGTACTTTTTCCCGAACCATTTTTTCCGGCCAAACCTACGAGTTCTCCTTTTTTTACCCCAGCCGAAATGTCGGAACAAACCGTTTGGGAATATCCGACTGAAAGATTTTTGATATGGATGAATTCATTGTTCATTTCGGACAATTTACATCGAATAATGTTTTCGGTTCATCAAAATGCTCATCACAATCGGCGCTCCGATGAGCGAAGTGATGATGTTAATCGGTAAAGTTCCGTTCGGGAAAATCTGTGAAATCCAAAGAAATAACAACATCGATAAAATTCCAGTCAGGACAACCAAACTATATAATTGTATGATTTCTGTTCGTTTGAATAAAATTCGGCAGATATGCGGAATAGCCAGCCCTATAAATGCCACCGGACCCACAAAAGCTGTTGCGGAAGCGGTTAATATAGCTGAGGAAATTAAAATCAGCCAGCGTGTTTTTTTGATGTTTACACCCATCGTATGCGCATAATTTTCACCCAATCTCATTCCAGAAATTCCTTTAAAAGTCAGAATGGAAATCAAAATTCCAATTATAACCATTACGAAAAAAACCAAAATCTGCGTCCAGGAAAGTCCGGACATCGAACCAAAAGTCCAGATGAGATAAGTTTTGATTTTTTCGGAAGGAGCGAAAAACTGAAGTACACCGATCAATGCCGAAGCCAATCCGGCAATCATCATTCCCACGATGATCAATCCTGCTGTGGAATTCAATCTTGACGAAAAGAAAACGATAATCATCAATCCCAGCATGGCACCGCAAAATGAAGCCAGACAAAGCAGCCATGGATTATTCAGCATGGAACTCAATCCCAAAACCGAAGATAGAAAAATCACCATTCCCACGCCCAGTCCTGAAGCGGAAGTTATTCCCAAAACCGATGGATCCGCCAATGGATTTCTGAATAATTCCTGTAATAAAAGTCCGCTTACGGGAAGTGCAATTCCTGCTAAAATTCCTGCAATCGTTTTGGGAAGCCGATAATTTAGAACCAATTTTTTAGCGATTTCATCATCGGAAATTGAAAATAAAGAAACATCTGCGTTTCCAATGTTTAAATTGAGGAAAAACAATCCCGATATCAATAACAAAAGAACTAATATGATGAAACTGAATTTCAAATTGTGGCTTTGGGCAAATATAAAACAAATTGTGGCTTCGAGAGCCTCAGCCACCTTCGAGAGCCTCAGCCATCAAGTAGATACTTTCAGACACTTCGGGCACTTCGGGGCACTGAGGTTCTCGAAGTGCAAGAAGTGTAATGAGAACAATTATTAAAAAATAATTTAGCAGAAATGTAAAGAACCGAATATTAAATATCTTTTTTAAATTTAGCTAACTAACAATTTAAACAATGAAAGGTTAATGTATATTCTGATTTGTAACGATGGAAGTTATTATACAGGCAGTACCAATAATTTAGAATTTCGTTTGCAACAACATCAAAATGGAGAGGGCGCCAATCACACAAAAAAAAGGTTACCAGTGAAGCTTATTTATTATGAAGAATATCCAAGGATCGATTTAGCGTTTTATAGGGAAAAACAGGTTCAAGGATGGAGTCGAAAAAAGAAAGAAGCCCTAATAAACGGAACTCCAGAGTTATTACCAGAACTTGCAATTGCTTACAGAGATTTGAAA
>JAEZDQ010000161.1 GCA_023433225.1 Bacteroidota bacterium
CGGAATTGTTTCCCGGACATGAATTGTTTTTTTATGAGCGACTTAAATAAACTCATCAAAATTTTCCCTTGAGACAGCGGTGGTTGTATGCTGCGGATAAGCACCCAGAAATGATTTCGGGAAACGCACTTTCTTATCTTTCCATTTGAATTCATACGCATTCAATATCCCGTCTTGTTCTTCGATATAGTCAATTTCAGCTTGGTCATGTGTCCTCCAAAAATAGGTATTGACAAAATTTTGGGTATAAGAATTTTGCTTCAATCTTTCCGAAACTAAATAATTTTCCCATAGTGCGCCTTTATCCAAACGCAATTCTAAATTCCCAAAATTACTAATCAATACATTTCGGATACCATTGTCATAAAAATAATACTTTTTCCCTTTCTTTATTTCATTCCTCAAGTTCCGATTAAAAGCAGGCAATTTAAAAATCACAAATGTTTTTTCCAGTAAATCCAAATACTTTTCTACCGTGGCCGTATCTATATTCCCAACCGTCTGAGCCAATTCATGATAATTTACTTCGTTTCCAACCTGCAATGCGATTGCCTTGAGCAATCGATCAACATGGCTTGGTTTTCTGACGCTATCAAGTTTGAGAATGTCTTTGTATAAATAACTTTGTGCTATTTCTATTAAAACTTCTTTTTCCTTTCCGGGGTGATTAATGACTTCCGGATATGCGCCAAAAATCATACGTGTTTCTAAAAGCCTTTTGGCTTCCAAAAGAGAAGAATTTTCGACAATTTCCCGGAAACTTATCGGATAGAGATAAAAGGTGATTTTTCTTCCAGTCAGAGCTTCAGCTGTATTGTTTTGCAAATCAAATGCTGACGATCCGGTCGCTATGATTTGAATTTCCGGATTGGTATCGTAAATTAACTTTAACTTCTTTCCAATATCTCTAATCTGCTGAGCTTCATCTATGATGACAAGTTTATTTTGACTGCCGATTAATTGAAGAAGTTGTGTGCTTGTTTTGGCTGTTTCAAAAGCGGTCAAGATGTCTTCTTCATCTGCATTTAACCAAACAGTTGGAACTTCTGTTTCTTTAATCAATTCACGCAGTAAAGTTGTTTTCCCTACTTGCCTGGCACCGATTAAAAGAATGACTTTACGTTGAAAACAAGCAGATAAAATCCGATTTTTGATAGTGCGATTTACCATATCCTATAGTGTGTACAACTCAAATATACTGAATATTTAGATTATGGTCTAAAATTTAGGCGTATTTTTTAGAATACAATCTAAATATTAGGCGTATTTTTTAGATTTTCATCTTTGAAATGGAGTGTTTTGATACGATTGACTCACAAAATATGAATTGTATTTTTATAAGAAGTTGGATTAATCCGCGTGGATTTCCAGAATCAGGTATTTTCCGTTCACCGATTCGAACACGATTTCTTTGATGAGATGGCCGGTTTTTATTTTCATCACGTGCTTGTTTTTCTGGAGCGGAATCACCCTTTCGCTTTCCTCATACATGTATGGATTTTGCGGGTCAACGGCTTCCAAACCGCGTGAGATTTGTCGAATCGTTACAAAAAATTTGGAATAATCTTTTTCGATTTCATTCTGCAATGACCTTTCGAAAGACAGGAATTGATCCCGATAATAAATTTCAGCATTCGGCATTAGAATTTCAGCTATCTGCTGATTGGCACCGGATTGCAGTATGTTCAGAATTTCAGAAAAAACCGGCAGATTTGCAGGAGTTTCCTTATTGTCATAAGAATTATCCGTGATTTTGATGCTTGATAAAACGCCATTTGTAATTTCCACATTCAAATCAGATCCATAATTCCAAAGTTCAGTTTCTTCATCAATGGTCTGCTTGTAAATCATCGTGCCCAAAGCCGCTTCAACCGATGATTTGTTGTCACCAAAACGTAAACCTTTATAACCGATTTCCACATCCGGATTTTTACCGGAAACCTGAATGGATTTGATGATTTTTGAATTATACGGATTAAACTCAAACACAATGTAAGCACTCCTGTCAGGACTCAAGAGATAAATTTCATATTCGGCACCGTCGCCATACGTGCCCGAACGGAAAACTTCTTTGAATTCCATTTTCAACACATCACGCGACTGGCCGGTCGCAAATCCGTAAAGCATTTGATCGCGGATTTGAGCAATTGATTGAATTGAAATGAATAGGAGAAAGAAAAATGCGAGCTTCTTCAATTTAAATCAAATTAAAACAATTCACCTTTAAACTGCTCTAGAAAACGAATATCATTTTCGGTGTACATCCGGATGTCTCCGATCTGATACAATAACAAGGCAATTCGTTCGATTCCCATACCGAACGCAAATCCGGTGAATTCTTCCGGGTCAATATTTACATTTTTCAAAACATTCGGGTCCACCATTCCGCAACCCATGATTTCCAGCCAACCGGTTCCTTTGGTCATCCGGTAATCGGTTTCGGTTTCCAGCCCCCAATAGACATCAACTTCTGCGCTGGGTTCCGTAAAAGGGAAATAAGACGGACGTAAACGGATCTTTGATTTTCCGAAAAGTGCTTCCGTGAAATAGCTCAAAGTCTGCTTCAAATCGGCAAAAGATACATCCTTGTCAATGTAAAGTCCTTCAATTTGATGGAACATCATATGGGAACGGGAAGAAATCGCTTCATTCCGGTAAACCCTTCCCGGTGACAGGATTCTGATTGGTGGCCGGTTTTCTTCCATGTAACGGATTTGAACGGAGGAAGTATGCGTACGCAAAACGATATCCGGATTTTGTTCGATGAAAAACGTATCCTGCATATCACGCGCCGGATGGTGCTCGGGAAGGTTCAATGCGGTAAAATTGTGCCAATCGTCCTCAATTTCCGGGCCGTCCGAAAGTATAAAACCAATTCTTGAAAATATATCGACAATTCTGTTTTTTACAATATTAATCGGATGTCTTGAACCCAAATCCGTAGTTTGCCCGGGGCGCGTCAAATCCAGTTCAGGTTTGGTTTCACCTGTTCCGGAAAAAGATTCGTTGAGCGATTTTACTTTTTCAGCTGCAGCCGTTTTAAGTTGGTTGACCAAGAGTCCGAATTCTTTTTTCTGATCGTTCGGAACCGATTTAAATTCGGTAAACAAATCATTCAAAATCCCTTTTTTTCCGAGGAATTGAATACGGAAAGCCTCTACTTCAGCAGGAGTTTGGGCGGTAAATTGATTTACTGTTTCAATGTAATTTTTGATTTGCTCGATCATCATTCAAGGATTTGGAAATGCAAATTTAGATTTTTCAATCTGAATCCTGCCAAATTCAACTGTTATAAATGAATCTTTTAAAAATGGAATCAAATCTAAACCGTGGTCAAACGCACCGTATTGGTCATTCCTTTTTCAAAAACCGGCATGGCATTCAGGTTGATGATATAATCGCCATATTCCACAAATCCTTTATCCTTCGCGATTTTATTAACTTCAATCACCGTTTCATCCGTGCTTTTGTCACCTCCTTCATAATAAACGGCCTTGACGCCCCACAATAAATTCAGCCTGCGTATAATCTTTTGGTTGGGCGTAAACACCAGAATATAAGCCAACGGCCTGTAAGAAGAAATCTGGAATGCGGTATAACCCGAATAAGTCAGCGTTGAAATGGCTTTGGCTCCAGTGAGTTTGACCATTTCTGCAGCGTTGTAACAAACGATTTTGGTAACGAAGCGCTCATTTTTGTTGTTGGGTCGCAACGTGGGAACTTTGATCAGTTCAGAATTTTCAACGGTCTGAAGAATTTTGGTCATGGTTTCAATCACTTGAACGGGGTACCGGCCTACGGAAGTCTCACCGCTGAGCATTACTGCATCCACACCGTCAAAAACCGCGTTGGCAACGTCGTTTACTTCAGCTCTTGTTGGCGTTAAGCTCGTCATCATACTTTCCATCATTTGCGTCGCAACAATAACCGGAATCCTCGCTAATTTTGCTTTGGCAATCAATTGTTTCTGATTTTGGGGAACGACTTCCATCGGCAATTCCACACCCAAATCACCACGGGCAACCATTAGGCCATCGACTACTTTAATGATTTCGTCAATGTTTTCCAATGCTTCGGGTTTTTCTATTTTGGCTATAACCGGTATTTTGTATTCCGCATGTTTGTCGATAATCGCCTGAAGATCCAATACATCCTGAGCCGTTCTTACAAATGACAAAGCAATCCAGTCTACGTCCTGTTCAATGGCGAATAAGGCATCTTCCATGTCTTTCTCTGTGAGTGCCGGAAGCGAAATGTGTGTATTGGGGAGGTTCACGCCTTTGTTCGATGACAGCGGGCCACCTTGAATCACTTCTGCCCTTACTTCATCTTTGCGATTGGTATGAATGACTTTTAGGATTAATTTCCCGTCATCAATGAGAATGTTTTCGCCTTCTTTCACATCACGCGGGAACTGTTTATAGGTCATATAAACCTTTTCTTTGGTTCCCATTATTTTTTCATTCGTAAATTTCAGGATATCGCCTTCATTGAGAAAAGCACCCTCTTCCACGGCACCTACTCGAAGTTTCGGGCCTTGCAAATCGGCCAAAGTAGCGACGTTGTAACCGTATTTTTCATTGAGCGAACGGATGGTTTGGATCTTCTGTTTTACGTCTTCGTAATTCGCATGGGAGAAATTTATTCTAAAAACATCCACCCCTCTGTCCATCATGGATTTAAGCGTTTCTTCATCGTCTGTCGAAGGGCCGAGTGTAGCGACTATTTTTGTTTTTTTAAGGTATTTTGGATTGTAATTCATATTCATTTGTATTTTTAAAAGACCAACCGATTGATTGTTTTGATTTTTGTCGGTTCGAGCCTTGTGATTTTTTGGAGAAATGTATTTTCCCTTAAGGGGAGGGAACCATCCGGGCAAATCCGGAGAAAATAATTATAAGCGGTATGCTGTGGAATCAAAGCCGGAACTACGTCAAAAAGATTGGACAAGTTACTCAAATCTTCCGTAGGGTTCAGTATGTATGCGGCATTTTTAACGATATGGTAACAAATTTGGCTTTCTTCATTTTCCCATTCATAAATCGGATAGTAAGCGATTTGTCTTTCATACAAGACGTCCAAATCCTTTATGCGTCTAAACCGGGTGTGAAAGTTCAGGTTGATGTTGTAAATAAACTGGGTCGGGTCTGAATAAGCGGTTGCGATTCCGTACAATTGAAAATCAATAAATTCGGATTCATCTATGAGCAATGTTTTGGCTGCCATTTACAGAACGTTTTCCATCTTTTTCTGCAAGAAGTAAAAAGCGCGTTTGGAAGCATTTTCTTCTGCCCTCTTTTTGGATGTTCCCCTTCCTTTGGCGATTACTTTTTCATTCATCCGGATGACCGAAACAAAAACGGTCAGGTCTTCCGCATTTTCTTCTTCAAAAGTATTGAAGTTGATTCGGTTTTTGGTCTTTTGACCCCATTCGAGAATCAAACTTTTGTGGCTGGCAATGGTCTTTTCGAGCCGTTCTAAATCTACGTGGTTTTCAATGATTTTTTGGAAAATAAAATCTGCCGTCCGGTTATAACCCTGGTCCAAGTAAACCGCGCCGATTAAAGCTTCTACCAAGTCACCATTGATATCCTCTCCTAAATTGGGGTTGGAGGAAGGTTGCAAACGCTCCTGCAATTTCATTTGTTTGCCGATGCTGTTTAATTGGTTTCTCGAAACAATTTTGGAACGCATTTTCGTCAAATATCCTTCTTGTTTATAAGGCGCTTCCTGAAATATGAAAACAGCAATAATCAATCCTAAAACAGCATCACCGAGGAACTCCAACCGTTCAAAATTCATATCGTTTCCGCTCTCATCTTTCACTTGGGCAGAACGGTGGATGAATGCTTCTTTGTACAACGAAAGGTTTCCGGGTGGAAAGCCCAGAATTCCGGTCAGGAAATCTTTGAATTCCCGATCCGTTGAATCAGAAATTTCAATTTCCTTCTTTTTATTGAAGTTTATAAATTTATCCCAAAAGAGCATGCCTTATATTTTCTTGAACACTACACAAGCGTTGTGTCCTCCAAATCCAAATGTATTGCTCATGGCTATATTGACTTCCCTCGATTTTGCTTTGTTAAATGTAAAGTCCAATCGGGGATCTAAATTTTCGTCATCCGTAAAATGGTTGATCGTCGGTGGTACCGAATTATGCATAATGGCACCTACAACCGCTACCGATTCAATCGCACCTGCTGCACCCAACAAATGTCCGGTCATGGACTTGGTTGAATTGATTTGTATTTGGTAGGCGTGTTCACCAAATAATTTTTCAATGGCTTTTGATTCGGCGATGTCACCCAAAGGTGTAGAAGTCCCGTGCATATTGATGTGGTCTACTTCATCTATACCGACTCCGGCATCTTGCAGTGCGTTCTTCATCACGTTGTACGCACCTAAACCTTCCGGATGCGGTGCGGTCAAGTGATAAGCATCTGCGGACATTCCGCCGCCAATGAGTTCTGCATAGATTTTCGCGCCTCGGGCTTTTGCGTGTTCGTATTCTTCCAAAATAATAGAAGCACTTCCTTCGCCCATCACAAATCCATCACGGTCTTTGTCAAAAGGGCGTGATGCTGTTTTGGGATCGTCATTTCTGACAGAAAGTGCGTGCATGGAGTTGAATCCGCCAATGCTCGATGCGGTTACTGCTGCTTCCGAACCACCTGCGACAATGACATCGGCTTTGCCCAATTGAATGAGCATCAAAGAGTCAATCAATGCATTGGTAGAAGACGCGCAAGCCGAAACCGTAGTATAATTAGGCCCCATAAATCCAAATTCCATGGAAATATGGCCCGGCGTAATGTCTGCAATCATTTTGGGAATGAAAAACGGATTGAACCTCGGGGTTCCGTTTCCGGTCGCGAAAGCGGTTACCTCTTCTTCAAAAGTTTTGATTCCGCCGATTCCCGAGCCCCATATAACGCCGACTCTTTGTTTGTTTACTCCGGATTCCAGCAGGCCGCTGTTCTTTACTGCTTCCCGAGCTGCTACAATCCCCAATTGCCCGCACCTGTCCATCTTCCGTGCCTCTTTGCGTTCAAAATGGTCTTCCGGATTGAAATTTTTCACTTCACAGGCGAAGCGGGTTTTGAATAATTCAGGATCGAACAAGGTGATGGGTGCCGCTCCGCTGACTCCATTGGTCAATGCTTCCCAATATTCGGGAAATGTATTGCCTATGGGCGTGAGCGCACCTATACCTGTAACTACAACTCTTTTTAATTCCATAAAGTGGAATAAAGATTTACTTATTTAAGTCTTCGATGTATTGAACCGCTTGACCAACTGTAGAAATTTTTTCTGCTTGGTCGTCCGGAATTTGAATGTCGAATTCTTTTTCGAATTCCATAATTAATTCTACCGTATCCAGAGAATCGGCTCCTAAATCATTTGTAAAGCTTGCTTCTAAAGTTACTTCACTTTCATCAACGCCTAATTTGTCAACGATGATTGCTTTAACTCTTGATGTAATGTCAGACATAATAATTGTTTTAATTGTTTTGATTTGGCAAAAATAAAAAACTTTACCTAAAGTTGCACACTTTTGTAGGGCAAACATAGTTTAGGTTCAAACCTTACAAAGGTAGGTAAATATTTAAATCATTCTAAAATGATATTAATCAACCGATTCAACCGTAAAAAATTATACATTTGCGTCTTTATTATTAAATTAATTGTCCTAACGCCCAACAAATATAACAATGAAATCACAGTTAACTACCTATGGAATTGAGTCTGCGGATGTAAAATGGCAACTTTCGCCGGAGGAACTCATCCAAATTGCCTTGGAAAAAAACCAGGTTGAACAAGCTTCTTCGGGTGCCATCAACGTCATGACCGGTAAATTTACCGGGCGTTCACCATTGGATCGGTTTATTGTAAAAGATGAGGTTACAGAAAATACCGTTTGGTGGGATGGGAAAGTAAATATCCCCTTTGATTCGGACAAATTCGATAAATTATACGACAAAGTCGTTAAATACCTCAGTGGAAAAGAACTTTTCGTTCGCGATGCCTTTGCTTGTGCCGATGAGAGATACAAATTAAAAATCCGCGCCATCAACGAAAAGCCTTGGGCCAATTTATTTGTGTACAATATGTTTATCCGCCCGAGCGAAGAAGAATTGAAAAACTTCGGCGAACCGGATTGGCTCGTAATCAATGCGCCCGGATTCGAAGCTGACCCTGAAACGGATGGAACCCGCCAAGGGAACTTCGCTATATTGAATTTCTCCCGTAAAATCGCTTTGGTAGGCGGAACCGGTTACACCGGTGAAATTAAAAAAGGAATTTTCTCCGCATTGAACTTCCTCTTGCCTACTTTTCAGAATACCTTACCGATGCATTGCTCCGCAAACATGGGCGAAAACGGTGATACAGCTATGTTCTTCGGGCTTTCCGGAACGGGAAAAACAACTTTGTCAGCCGATAAAAACAGGAAACTCATAGGGGACGATGAACACGGTTGGACGGAAGACAACGTCATTTTTAACTTCGAAGGAGGTTGCTACGCAAAAGTAATCAACCTTTCCGCCGAAGGCGAACCCGAAATCTACAATGCAATCCGTGAAGGTTCTTTATTGGAAAACTGCGTATTCAAACCGGGCACGAATGAAGTGGATTTCGAAAATAAATCAATTACCGAAAACACACGTGTAAGTTATCCGATTGATTTCATCGAAAACATCGCGGTTCCTTCTCTGGGAAAAAATCCGACGAATATTTTCTTTTTATCCTTTGACGCATTCGGGGTCTTCCCTCCGATTGCCAAATTGAATCCGGCTCAGGCCGCTTATTTGTTCATTTCAGGATACACTTCAAAAGTGGCCGGAACAGAAGCGGGCGTGACCGAGCCGCAAACGACTTTCTCAACTTGTTTCGGTGCGCCGTTCATGCCGCTTCACCCAACCAAATATGCTTCTATGTTAAGCCAAAAAGTTGCTGAAACCGGCGTAAACGTTTGGTTGTTGAACACCGGATGGAACGGGCAAGGAAAACGAATGAGCTTGAAAGATACCAGAGCTGTCATCAATGCTGCTTTGAAAGGCGATTTGGACAATGTGGAATTCAAACAAGATCCTTATTTCGGGTTCCAAATCCCGCAAACCTGCCCGGGCGTTTCTTCCAATGAAATCCTGAAAGTGGAAAGTTCATGGGCAGATAAAAATGCTTACGATGAAAAGGCAAGGTTACTCGCCAGCAAATTCAAAGAAAACTTCAGAAAATTCGAAGAATTTGCCAATGAGGAAATCCTGAGCGGAGGGCCTTTGGTTTAAGGTATATCGTAGAATTGTATAATGTAGATTGTGCAGTTTTTAAAAATAATTGATTAAATCCTGTATTTAAAGTACAGGATTTTTTCATTAGGGTTTAAAAATAGTCAAGCGGAATTTTCAAATTTTCAGAAAAAAACATTCTTTTTTTAACCAAATTTTAGCAACCTCCGTTAAATGGATTCGGATTTATGGTTAATTTTAATTAAATTTATCTTTAAATCATAAAAACCAAAAACCCACGACGATGAGCAATATCCACCACAACCGGGTCAAAAC
>JAEZDQ010000008.1 GCA_023433225.1 Bacteroidota bacterium
CATTTGAACTGCCACTTGGGCTTGTTTCCGAACCCCGTTGGTATCGAGAAATTCACGATCGATTTCGACAATTTTATCACCTTTCCACCACATCGTCATGGTTTCATCAGCCGTCACATCGGCCACAACCGTAGCTTCCAGATTTTCAATATCGGCAAACCGAATAAATTTTTCGGCATCTTTTGCTTCGACCACAACGGCCATTCGTTCTTGTGATTCAGACAGGGCGAGTTCCGTACCGTTTAAACCGGTATATTTCAGTGGTAGTGTGTCTAAATTGATATTTACGCCTCTTGCGATTTCTCCAATGGCCACCGAAACTCCCCCTGCACCGAAATCATTGCATTTTTTGATGAGTGCCAGGACTTCTTTATTTCTGAACAACCGCTGGATTTTTCGCTCCACGATTGCATTTCCTTTTTGTACTTCTGAACTTAATTCTTCCAGTTTCTGTCCGTCATGCGTTTTGGACGAACCCGTTGCGCCTCCGACGCCGTCACGTCCGGTTCTGCCTCCTAACAAAATTACTTTGTCGCCTGCTACGGGCTCTTCTCTTCTTACCCAATCTTTTTTTACCGCACCGGCCACAAAACCGACTTCCATGCGTTTGGCCTTATAACCTTCATCATAAATTTCTTTCACAAAAGTCGTCGCCAAACCAATTTGGTTTCCGTAAGAACTATATCCGTTGGCGGCTTCTTTGGTAATTTTTCTTTGCGGTAATTTTCCCGGAAGGGTGTCTTCGATTCTCTCCAAAGGGTTGGCAGAACCCGTAATCCGCATCGCCTGAAAAACATAGGCACGACCGGACAAAGGATCGCGTATCGCTCCGCCCACACAGGTGGAAGCTCCACCAAATGGTTCTACTTCAGTCGGATGGTTATGCGTTTCGTTTTTGAATTGCAACAACCATTCTTCTTCCATACCGTCCACATCGATGGGGACGACAATGGAGCAAGCGTTGATTTCTTCCGAAATATCGATGTTTTTTACTTTCCCCGTTCGGCTCAGGTATTTCCCCATGATCGTCGCCATATCCATCAGACGAATGGGTTTGGTGATATTTAATTCTGCTCTTAATTGGAGATAATAATCAAAGGTTTTTTGTAATGCCGATTTGAATTGGTTTTCAAATTTAACTTCGGTGATTTCGGTCTCAAAAGTCGTATGACGACAATGGTCGGACCAATAAGTGTCCAACACTTTTAATTCGGTTTCGGTCGGATTTCTCTCGATGGACTGGAAATATTTTTGAATGAATTCCAAATCGTCCAATCCCATCGAAAACCCAAAATCTTTGTGAATTTCTTCCAATTGATTCGAATTAAAATCGATAAATCCCTCCACGGTCAAAACAGGCTTGATGTCTGTTTTTTCACTGATTTTTAATTCGTCCAGATTTTTTTCACGGGATTCAATTGGATTGATCAGGTATTTTTTGACTTTTTCCAGTTCGGAATCGGAAATTCCTTCGAAAACATATAAATAACCCGATTTTACTTCCGGTTCGCGAAAGCCCAACAACTGCAGACATTGGTCGGCAGAATCGGCACGTTGGTCGTATTGGCCGGGGAGAGGCTCAATGGCGAAATAGTTGGATGTTGGATGCCCTTCGGCAGGCTCAGGGTGACAAATTTTTGATAAATCATCAATGACTAGATCTGTTACCGGATCTGCAAAAACCTGAAAAAGGGATTCATTTAATTGTTCTTCCGTGATATGGAACAGGTCATAAATGACAAAAACCTTGCACGAAATTCCGTTGACAAGGTTTTGTAATTCTTTGGTGACTTTCTTGGAATGAATGTCAAACTGAGGTTTTTTCTGAATAAAAATTCGTTTATTCATAGAGTTTTTTGAATCTTTTTTAAACTACAAATGAAGTAAACGAAATGAATTCATAAACTTCATTTGTAGAGGAAAATTAATGGTTTTCCGTAGAAACGCCCGACCTTATTACGGGTTTATACAAATGAAATGAGCCAAATCAATTAAGTTAATTACAACCCGAATTTTTAATGGCGAATTCCATCTGACAAAACATAAAAATAAAATTTAACCAGATGAATCTTAACTTTAAAAACAAGTGACAAATTTACGATTAATATTTGGGATTTGGAATTGGAAATCGAATAATTAATTCCTGACTTTTCCGTAAAAATCAGTTGGAAGATTGACGTGTTTTATTAAAAGTCGACTTTTGTGCATTCAAGTAATAAATCCCCATTAAAAATCCAAGTAAGACAATCCAGAGGAGCCAGCCGTCAATAGGAGTTTGCGGGTCGTCGCCGGCATAAGGATCATTAGGTTCTGCCAATACAGGATGGGTATATGGAATTAAAAAAATAAGTAATATGGTATATTTAATAATCTGTTTTTTCATTTTTTTATGGTTTATTTACGGGCTTGAGCATGCAGAAAGTCTTTGTTTTAACTATACAAAACGACACCTATTCTCAGCTTTTATTTGTTAAGTATTTTCTTTGTTTTTGTTTTCCCGCTTTGGGTTTGCGCGTTCACGATAAGTACGGCCACACCGAATCTTTCTGTAGGGATTTGAATATAGCGGGCGTTCACATTTTCATTTCTGTATAAGCATCTTCCCTGAAGGTCATAGAATTCCACCGAATTGATTTTTTCTGTTTTTGATTCAATGATGATATTCTGATTATTCCGGTAAATTTGGACTGCATTTAGATTCCAATCATTTGACCCCATTGGACTGTCTTGTTTTTGATATACAATTTCAAACCTATTTTTGAACTCTCCTTCCTGTGATTCAAAATCATAATCCGATTCCATCAGGTTATGGGTTGTTCCCAGGAATTTATCATTCAGGTAAATGTTTGTATTTCCTTCTGAAAACAATCCGTCGAAATTTGTCAGAGAGATGGTGTATTTAGCGGGGTGATCCGATTTGAAGCCTATAGGCACTGAGTCTGTAATTTCAAAAGGCAATGCTCTTCCCTGAATGGCATATTTTTGCTCATCAATCAGATTGTAGATAGCAGAACCTTCATATCCGAATTGTTCTCCTTCTATTTGCTCATCAATTCCATTGGTGGCTCCGGCCATATAACCGGTGAGTATTTGGTTCAATTCACGACCGTATTTATCAGAAAGCTTCAGCCAAAATCGATGTCTCTCTAACTCATTTGTTTTGAAGAAAGACTCTTCTGCGGTTGTCCTCATTGAATTGTCAAAGTTGACGGAATTTCCTGTTGCATAAACGATAAAGCCTTGTCCGACTGAAATGGATTTTCCTTCATAATCAGAATTGCTAAATCCCATATTACTGAAGGCCACATAGCGGCTGCCGGTATAGCCCCAGCTTTGCGTTTCTTCATTGTAAATCCGCTGAGGATTGTTCCAGAAGAAGAGATTGCTCACACTTCCAGAGTTGAAGTTTAAAAACAACTGGGGGTCAATATTGGAAGGATAAGGATTTCCAACCGAAGTAAAGCCGAAAGGATAAGTGGGGATGGCTATGTTGCCATTGATCGGTTCGCCGATAAACCTGCCCGGATAAGGAATTCCCGTTTCGGAATCTTCGGAAATCCAGTCATTGGGGGCTCGGAAGAGGTAGCCCTTGCCCTGCCCGAAATCTGCAAAGACATCGCCAACCGCCTCATAAGCACCGTTGGTCTCCTGGTTTGAACTGTTGGTTTCGTAGGTATAAATACGGTTAGGCAAGGTCATTGGTGAGAATGCCTGGATCTGTTGCCCTCTGACCGGTGAGCTCCATAGTGTAT
>JAEZDQ010000130.1 GCA_023433225.1 Bacteroidota bacterium
GATCAACAGTGCTTTAGAAGTGGATTTAACCGGACAGATTTGCGCGGATTCCATCGGGACTTATCAATATTCGGGAATCGGCGGACAGATGGATTTTATGCGCGGCGCGGCGCTATCTGAAGGAGGCAAGCCCATAATTGCCATCCCATCTGTGACCAACAAAGGGATTTCTCGCATTACGCCGTTTTTGAAACAGGGTGGCGGCGTCGTGACTACCCGAGGCCATGCGCACTATATCGTTACAGAATACGGTGTGGTTAATTTATATGGGAAAAATCTGGAGCAGCGTTCTAAACTCCTTATTTCCATCGCGCATCCGGATCATCGGGAGGAGTTGGAAAAGGCACATTTCGAGCGGTATAAATAAAGGGAAAGCATTTTTATTTAAACAATTAACACTCAAGTCTGATTTGGGTGAGCCTTTTTATTTGAATCTTTATTTAAAACATTAAGAATTCGCCCTTCGCCAGTATAAAATCCCCATTAGAATCCCAAAAATCACATTGGGCATCCAAGCAGCTACAAAAGGAGAAACATATCCTTGTGTGGAATAAGTCAAAGAAATCTGGTTGAAGAAAATATAAATAAAGGCCAAGAAAATCCCGGCCGCGAGGTTCACGCCGATTCCACCTCTTCTCTTCTTGGATGAGAGCGTCAAGGCCAGCATCGTCAAAATAAAAGTCGAGAAAGGCAGACTATTCCTTTGGTGTAATTCGTTCCTGTACGCATTTACGCTTGCCGAGCCTTTGAATTTTTGCTTTTGGATGAACTCATTCAGTTCCAAGGAATTCATGGTCTCCGCCACATAACCTTCCGGTAAAATCTCGTCAGGCGTCGCTTTGAATTTCATCGGCACTATGGCCTCATACCCCAAACTGTCTTTGAAATTGGAAATAACTTTCCGCGTATGGACATTCCGCAGCACATAAACCGAGTCTTTTTCATCCCAATTAAAAGAAGAAGCCAAAACTTGGTACCTTAGCGTATCGCCGTCAAATTCCTGGTACATGAAGCTCCCGCCACGCTTTTCGATGCGGTCATAACTGAGCGCAAAAATATATTCTTCCTTGGAAATTTCGGCGGAAATCTGTTTCCGTTCGTAATATTCACCTTTTTTGGAGGAACTTAACAAATATTCGTATTGGTATTTGTTCTTTTTAATATTGGCCCAAGGTTGTGCGAAATTGTTCACAAACAAGGATATAACTGCAATTCCGGCCGAAACGATTAAGTAAGGCCAAGCGATGCGGTGAAAACTCATTCCGCCCGACTGCGCCGCTACCAATTCTGTTTGCATCGTCAGCCGCGAGGTGAAATAGATGACCGAAATGAAAACCGCAACGGGCAAAAAGGTATTGACCAACCACACCGCCCAATACGGATAAAACATGGTCAAGGCTTCCATCGGCGTGGAACCATTGTCTTCAATCCGAGCCAGTTTTTGGCTCAAATCAATCACCACCGCGATGGTCGATAAAATGATCACCATGAAGAAAAAGGTGCTCACAAAATTCCGGATAATGTATTTATCGAATATTTTCAAAATCTAATATTCTTTGTTTTCAATCATTTATGAATTTATAATCCTTTGGAAACCCAACGCCAACTTCAAGCCGTGAAATTACAAATTCAAAACCAATATCGGCTTTTGAAGCATGTTTTTTTATCGGGTTAATCTTTGTCCCGGATTTTGCGAAGGAAAATGTTTGGAATGTTCAATGAGTCGAACGGGTTAATTCTTTCAATTCAACCAAGTCCGAATTGATTTTTGAACTTTCCTCAGTCGGAAATTCAAAAACATCGGCATGACTTTCCCGGATTCTTTCGATGATAGTTAAGCAGGTTTTCGCTTTTGGGATTTGATTCCCCTGCACAAAAGCAAACCCTGCCCGGATAAACATTTTGATTTGATGATTCTTCGATTTTTCATCCAATAACAAAGCATCTCGTTCTTCGTTTTTTTCCAAAAGTAGGTGTAAATCATCCGGGTTTAATTTGAAATAATCTTGGAGTATTTCATCGAAATCTTTCGAAAACTTTTCGGGTTCTTCCTGGATCTTCAATTCCAACAACCGAGCAACGGCATTCACCATTTGTTCAATGACTTTTGAAACGAAATCATGACGGAGCATTTATTTTTTGAGGTTTTTGGTGAGTTGGGAAGCAGCGATGAACAACCCGATCAATTCTACCAGCATGCCCAGCATAATAATGTTGTTTCCGGTAACCCAACCGTCCGCATATTGGTTGATTTTCAACAATGCACCGGCGATAATCAATACCATTCCCAAAAGAATGATGACCAGTCCCGTGATGATTTGAGGTGAAAATTTCATGTTTTAATTTAATTTATTCGCCAAACGTTTCACCACTTTTTTGGGCGATTTCCCGTCGTACAAAATTTTATAGACCGCCGAAAGAATCGGTGCTTTCACTTCCAAAACTTTTTTGAGTTGGTAAACGCTTTTGGTCGCATAGTATCCTTCCGCCACCATATTCATTTCCAGAATAGCAGCTTTTACCGTGTAGCCTTTACCCATCATATTTCCGAACATACGGTTGCGCGAAAAATTCGAATACCCGGTAACCAATAAATCGCCCAAATAAGCCGATTCTTTCACATCTCTTTTGATAGGCGAAATGTGTTGGGTAATTCGGTTCATTTCCCGTGTGGCATTGCTCATCAGAACTGCTTGGAAATTATCACCGTAACCCAATCCATGGGCGATTCCTGCTGCAATGGCATAAATGTTTTTGAGCACGGCGGCATATTCAATCCCAAAAATGTCTTTAGAAATATGGGTTTTGATGAAGTGACAAGCAAGGCCGTCAGCCACCATTTGGGCTCTTTCCGGGTTTTGGGCTGCGATGGTCAGGTAAGAAAGCCGTTCCAAGGCGACTTCTTCCGCATGGCAAGGCCCGCTGATGACACCGAAATTTTCGAAATCCAATTGGAATTCTTCGTTCAGATAATCGCCGACAATCTTATAATGGACGGGTACAATC
>JAEZDQ010000090.1 GCA_023433225.1 Bacteroidota bacterium
GACGCCAATGTTTCCGGGTTGTATTTCGATGTGACCAATAAAAGGAATACTTGGAATTATTGGGGAAATGCCGAAGCGAGTTGGGTCCGTGATACGGAAAACCGATTTGGTATGGAGAGTAGTTTAGCGGCGGCAAAAATCAGCGGGAAACACCGCTATCAGGGAAGCATCTCTTTGCGCACAAAAGATTATGACATAGACGATTTGGGTTATACCGGAGAAACGAATTACATCAATTATTATGCTTATTACGGTTACCGATTGTTGCAACCCAAAGGCGCGTTCAACAACATCAACCTGAATTTCAATTTGAATTATACCCGCCGGTTGGAGCCGGATTTGTACCATAATTTCAACTTTAATTTCAACTCGAGCTTCACCACCAAAAAATTCCTCACTTTTGGTGGGGGATTTGAAACCACACCATTCGGGACTTACGACATCTACGAACCGAGGGTGGAAGGGCGGCACCTGAAAGTTCCGGCCTATTATGAACCTTGGATTTGGATATCGACCGATTACCGCAAACGGTTGGCACTGGACGCGACGGTGGATTGGTATAAATACGACCAAAAAGGGCGTGGGCAATTGGTTTTGGATTTTTCGCCCCGGTTCAGGATTTCGGATAAATGGAAACTGTTTTATTTTTCCAATGCGCAATTTTCGGACAAAGAACAAGGGTTTGTTTCGAGAAATGAAAATGAAATATTCATCGGCGAACGCGACCGGAATACTTGGGTGAACTCTTTGGAATCTCAATACATTTTCAATGAGAAAATGGCGCTGAACCTGGCATTTCGGCATTATTACACCGAAGTGACCTATGATCGGTTTTTTACTTTGGATACCGATGGCGTTCTCACTCCGGAACATTCTTATTCGGAAGAACACCACGCCACTTACAACAGTTGGAACATCGATTTGCGTTTCAGTTGGTGGTTTGCACCGGGCAGCCAGTTGTCATTGTTGTATCGAAATGCGATGGAAAGCTATGCGGAAATGGCCGACCTGAATTTTCGCAATAATTTTGATTTCCTCTTTGACCAACCGGAATTGCATAGCCTTTCACTTCGGGTGAGTTATTATTTGGATTATAACCGGATGAAGAATTGGTTTGGAAAGAATCCCGAAACCCCGTCCTATTCAAGGACTGCATCATACCGAGAGTACAAGAATGCCGGCTCCTATCGCAAATAAAAACACTGTTTCATTTTAAGGGATTTTCCGTAAGTTTACTCTTCAAACCTAAAAACAAATTACCATGAAACCAATTATAAGGAATATTCTGGCTGTCATCGCGGGATGGATTGTCGGAAGCATCGTCAATATGGGCCTCATCAAGTTGGGTTACGGCATTTATCCCATAGAGGGCGTTGACCCCAATGACATGAACGCACTCGCCGAAGTGATGCCAAGTCTAAGCTTTGAATATTTTATCTTCCCATTCTTGGGACATGCTATAGGGACTTTTGCGGGAGCGATGGTTGCGGCACTGATTGCCTTCAACCACAAGATGAAAATCGCATTGTGCATAGGGGTTATTTTTTTGGCCGGCGGACTCATCGCCGCATACTTAATCCCGGCACCGGGTTGGTTTATCGTTGCTGACCTTTTACTGGCTTATATCCCGATGGCATGGCTGGGTGGAAAATTGATGGGGAAAAGATAAACAGATAGGTCCGAAGTTTAGAGAGTTTACTTACTAAAAATAAGTCCTTGAACCCAAGTATTTAAAACAAAAACCATTAAATTCACCCAAAATAATTTTATTTTGTACAATCGGAACTCAGGGTGAAAAGCAAACAGTTAACCATAGGTATTTTAACCGTGTTGACGGTCAATCTGCTTCAGGCATATTTCACGCCGATCAGCGAGGATGAAGCTTATTATTGGATTTGGTCCCAACGTCCGGATTGGGGCTATTTCGACCATCCGCCGATGGTTGCTTGGTGGATTGCCGCAGGCTATACCATTTTTCAAAATGAATTGGGTTTACGTCTATTGACCGTTCTTTTGAATGCTATCGCATTGTTCTTTGTATGGGACATCCTGAAGCCTCAAACCCCAAAACAATCCCGACTCTTTTGGATTTCGGTGGGGTCGTTGGTGGTGTTTCAGGTTTTTGGCTTTCTCACCACGCCAGACGCGCCTTTGTTGTTTTTCACTTTGTTTTATTTATGGACATTGCACAGGTTTATACATGAAACCAAACCGGGACATTCCCTCTTGCTGGGGTTGGCAATGGCGGGATTGCTTTACAGCAAATACCATGGAATCTTGGTCATTGGATTCACTTTGCTTCCCATGCTTCCGAAGTTCTACCGTAACAAACAACTTTACTTTTCGATTGTATTCGGCATCATGTTGTATTTGCCCCATATCGTTTGGTTATTGGTTCATGATTTTGTTCCGATTCGGTACCATTTTTATGAGCGAAGCTCAGACGAAGTTTTCGAATGGCGTAATTTTTTTAATTATTTGGGAATGTATTTTCTGGGAGCCGCTCCCCTATTGAGTTATTTCATCATCCGGTCGATTGTCCATTTCCGTTCAAAGGATTTATTCCGTCAAAGCATTTGGTGTCTGGCGGTCTTTCCGGGAATTTTCTTTTTCTTTTCAATTTTCAAGGACAATGTGCAACCGCAATGGCTGTTGGTAGGTTTCATCGCGATGGTATTTTTGTTTTATTGGGAATATTCCCAACGGGAAAATCTGAAAGCAGTATGGGCATTGGGGATTGTGGGCCTATTTTTAATGCTTTGTTTGAGAATTGCACTGGTTGTACCTTCGCTTTCGCCTTTTGCCCAAAACGAAGAATTTGCGCGCCATGCGGGAACTTTTCAACCGCCCAATCCTGTTTTTGAAAAGTACCAAGAAGCATCGGTCTATCATTTCTTTCATCCGGAAGAATCCGCATATGTCCACCGGACTTTGGGGAACCGGAAAAGCCAATTTGACTTGTGGGGTTCAGAGGAGGAATTGCATGGAAAAACCGTAAGTTACATTTCTCCTTGGACGCTTTCATTTCGTTCTTTTAAAGGATATAAAGACCGGGACTATTACGTGAAAACCATTGAAGATTACCAGACTTTTCAATTGATAGAAGTCAAAACCTTGCGGAACCTTATGGCTAAACCCGGTGAAAGAATCAACTTGGGTATAGAAATTATGAATGGCCATGACCGGGAAATCGCGATTGGCGGAAATTCGAATCTGCAGTTTTCGGTGAATTATTACCAAGAAATTCAATACAATATCCTTTACAATCCGATAGTTGAAATGAGCCAAGTGATGTTGTCTCCGGGCGAGGAATTGGCTATACAAATTTCTTTTGACAATATCCCGGAACCGGGCAAATACAAGGTTTGTGTGGGCGTCACCCATCCTGAAATCGGCACGACTTACGTTTCGAATGTAGTGGTTCTGGACGTGAAATGAGTCATTTCCCTCCAACCATTTCTTCTAACAAAATGCCATTTAACGGATGTTATTTTCCTCCAACCATTTTCGGTATTTGGCCGCATTGCGTTTGTGTTCCGCAAAACTATTGGTAAAACTATGGTAACCGGGCCGGTCGGGGTCGGCGCAAAAATAGATGAAATCATGGTCATCCGGATTGAGCACGGCATCTACCGCCGACAGATTGGGTAAACAAATCGGTGCAGGCGGCAGGCCTTTGACCCGATAAGTATTGTAATCGGAAGGGATGGCCAAATGCCCGTGGTAAACCCTTTGGATTCTTTGGTCGAAACCGTTCTGAAGGCGGTATGCATAGATGGAAGTGGGGTCTGCCTCTAAGCGCATATCCTTGGCTAAGCGGTTCAGGTAAGCCTTCGCGACCATGGGTTGCTCATCAACTTTGGAGGCTTCGAGTTGGACAATGGAGGCCAAGGTAAACACTTGCAGTTGGGTCATATTCATAGATTGGGCTTTGCGCGCGCGTTCCTCCGTCCATACTTTGTCGAATTCCCGGATCATTTTTTCCACGAATATTTCGCCTGAACTGGCCCACCAATAATTGTAGGTATTCGGAATGAAATACTGTTTGACCGTTTCCGCATTCAATCCTTTGTTTTCCTTATTGGCCCAATCGATAATCGCCTGAACGATTTGGGCAGAATCAGCTTCAATGCTTTTGGACACCGAACCCGCAAGGTGAAAAATGGTCGGCTCGTTTTTAACCATCACTTTCACTTCTTCTTGTTTACCTTCAATGAGTTTGTTTAAAAGGCTTTGATTGGTTTCACCCTTTTCAAGTTTGTATTTTCCCGGTTTGATTTTGGTCGCATAATCTTTGGATTCTGCATATTTCTGAAAGGAACGCACATCATTGAGTTTGGGTTTTAATGAATCCAATACTGCTTGAACAGTGGAATTGGTTTTCACATATAGGAAGCCATCCTGTTCAACATTGCTTTCCAATCCCCTAAAAAAATTACAACCGGAAAGGGTTGTAAGCATCCATAATCCCAATAAAATCTTGATGTTTTTTGCCATTTTTAGAACTTATCTATTATTGTTAGTTCACCTTCATATACATATTCCGCCGGGCCGGTCAGCCAGATGTTTTCATATCCACCGGAGAGATTTCGTTCAAATTCCACCGAAAGGTTGCCGCCCAATGTTTTGACTTCGACCTTTTGAGAATGGATTAAACCGCTTTCAAACGCCGCGATGGCTGCGGCGGTTACACCTGTGCCGCAAGCCAAGGTTTCGTCCTCCACGCCTCGTTCATACGTCCTGATTCTCAAGGTTTCTTTGCCGGTTATTTCTACAAAATTCACATTCGTCCCTTCCTCAAAATAAGGCGGGCCATGGCGGATTTGGGCACCCAGGCTCTTGACGTCCAATTGGCTAAGTTCCGATACAAATTCCACATGGTGGGGGGAACCGGTATTGAGGAAAACAAAGCCGGAATCGCTGATGACTTCCGGGATATTGCTCATCTTCAGGCGGATTAAATCCCCGTCTATCACGGCTTGGTGGCTGCCGTCAATGGCGTTGAATTCCGTTTCTTTTTGGATGATGCCGAGCTTGTTCGCAAATCTGACCACGCATCGGCCTCCGTTCCCGCACATACTGCTCGGGTGACCGTCGGAATTGAAGTAAACCATGTTGAAATCCAAAGCAGCATCGTCTTGGAGGAGAATCAGGCCGTCAGCACCTATGCCAAAATGGCGGTCACAAATTCGCCGGATGAGTGCCGGATTATGGGAAAAAGAGCGGTTTCTGTCATCAACCATGACAAAATCGTTTCCTGCACCTTGGTATTTGAAAAATGGAATGGTCAATATCTGTATTTTCAACAAATTTAATTAAAAATGGACAACCCAACCGGATGTGGAAAAGGATAATGCTTAAATCTCTCCCAATCTTTGTTAAAACAGCGTTAAACCGTTTGTGACAAAGAAAAGTTTGGTGTTAAATTTGAGTCATTAATCAAAAAATTACAATAAAACTATGAAGAAATACCTCGGTTATTTATTGGTCGGCCTTTTCAGTGCTGCCTTCGCGATTTTGGGAATGCAATTTTTCACCAAAAACCTAAACAACAACCTTATTACAAATGCTGATTCTCCACAAGGAAATGCATTTTCTTTTGTGGATTACAAAGGAAATTACGCTTTTAATGCCCCGGATTTTGTGGACGCATCACAGCGCACGGTCAACGCGGTGGTCAGCATCCATAATTTTTCGAGCCAAAAACAACAATACCGTGACCCTTTCGAAGAATTTTTCTTCGGGTTCCCGCAGCGGGAAAGAGACCCCAACGTTCCGACCGGTTCGGGTTCGGGTGTAATCATTTCAGAGGATGGTTATATTGTCACCAATAACCATGTAATCAAAGGTTCCGATAAGATTGAAGTGATTTTAAACAACCAGAAATCATACATTGCGGAATTAATCGGAACAGATCCCAATACCGATATTGCCCTTTTGAAAATCGAAGAGAAAAGCCTTCCTTTCATCAAATTTGTTGATTCAGACGCTATCAATGTAGGCGATTGGGTCTTGGCGGTCGGCAACCCATTTGGTTTGAATTCAACGGTAACGGCGGGAATCGTATCGGCCAAAGGAAGAAGCATTGATATTTTGAGAAGAAACAACGCGACCAGCCCCATTGAATCATTCATCCAGACAGATGCAGCGATTAATCCCGGGAACAGCGGCGGTGCTTTGGTCAACCCCAACGGTGATTTGGTCGGCATCAATACCGCCATTTCCTCCCCAACCGGAACTTATTCGGGTTATGGTTTCGCGGTTCCTTCCAATCTCGTGAAAAAAGTAGTGGAAGACATCAAGAAATACGGGATGGTTCAAAGGGGCTATCTGGGCATCGAAGGAATGGATTTATCGGATGAAGCAATCGTCCGGGAATACAACAAACGCAACAAAGAAAACCTCAAAAGCCAGCCGGGCGTATTGATTCAAGGGGTAACCGATAATGGCGGTGCTCTGGACGCGGGATTGGAAAAAGGAGACATCATCGTTGAGGTGGACGGACAGCGGATTACAAGTTTCAACAAATTGAGTTTTGCCATCGGCAGTAAATATCCGGGTGATAAAGTGAACGTAAAAGTATTGCGCAACGGAAAAGAGCGTTCTTATACGGTAACCCTGCGTGATGCGAAAGGAAATTCCAAAACACGGTCATTATCCGACTTGACGGTAACCGAAAAGTTGGGCGCGGAGTTTGAACCGCTGACCGACCGCCAGAAAGTCAGCTTCGGTACCGATTACGGCGTGATGGTAAAAAACACCGAACCGAGCGGTAAACTGAGCGGCATCGGCATCAGCGACGGATTCATCATCCTGAAAGTAAATGACAAGGAAGTAAGCAAACAAGACGATGTGGAGCGCATCCTTAAAAACCACAAAGGGCGCGTTTCCATCAGCTATGTTGACCCGTACGGTAGGATTTATACCAGAGGTTTTACGATGGATTAAATCTGATTTTTCATAGTTTTTTTAAGAATCGGCACGGCCTTAGGTCGTGCCGATTTTATATCTTTGAACTATGAAAAAACTATTGTTCATTGTTTTCATTTGGTGTGGGCTTTTCGGAAATGCCCAAGAGAAAGGAGGGCTGATGAGCCATTTGCTCATCCATACCGGTTACACCAACCTCAACGGCAATTACTTCAAACTCGGACCGGAGGTTTATTTGGTCCAGACCAATGACAATATCATAGATTTAAGCCTGACGGCCAATATGGCTTATTTCTCCAAGCATTTTGTGGTGGTGCCCGAACTTGGGATTGGTTACCAGTTCAACGCCCAAAAGCTGAAAAACAGAACGGATCCCTACCGGGAATATGTGAATAGCCCTTTTTATTCGGCGCGTGTCAATATTTCACCCTGGAACTTTACGCCCGAAATCGGACTGGTATTGCTGGGGATTCTTGAAGCCAACATTGGTTATTCATTCGAAATCAATGAACATCCCCATACTTCTTTTGACGGTTTGAAATTCGGCCTGACGATTCATATCCCGACTATATTTCTGGTAAGCGAAGCGGGGCTGTATTGATAATCATGGGTTATATCTCTGAATAATTCTTTTTGCAAATTTTCACCGCATTGGGTGATTTAATCTTTTCAGTCTGTATTATAGGAGCTTCGGTGAATTTTGCCTACGCACAAGGAACAATGCCTGACGGTGGTTCAAATACAGGCGTACCGGAAAAAATGAGCTACCAGGCCGTTATCAGAGATGCCAATGGAGCCCTGCTCAGCAACCAAATAGTGGGTGTGCAAATCACCATTTGGATGGGCAGCACCAAAGTTTATGTAGAAACCCATACGCCGACCACCAACACCAACGGCTTGATTAGTATTGAAGTCGGTGCGGGAACGGTTGTTTCTGGTGTATTTTCAACTCTTGACTGGGGAAATGGACTTTTTTCCATCCAGAATGAGATTGACCCTGATGGCGGTGCCAATTACACCATTACAGGCACCAGCCCATTGCTCAGCGTTCCCTATGCCTTTCATGCCAAGACCGTCGACCATGCGCCCGGCGACAATATGCAGCCCTATTTGACAGTAAATTACATCATTGCAATGCAAGGTGATTTCCCTTCCACTGGCGGAACCGATCCCGGAACGACTTTGTTGGGCGAAATCAAGTTGTTTGCAGGGAGTTTTGCTCCTGCCGGTTGGGAATTTTGCAACGGTCAGGAAATACCTATCTCACAAAATTCCGCGCTCTTTAGTATCATCGGAACCACTTATGGAGGCAATGGGACTACGACTTTTGGGTTACCCGACCTGCGGGGCAGGGCACCTATCCATGCCGGGCAAGGCACAAACTTAACGAACAGGGTATTGGGTGAGACGGGCGGTACGGAATAAAATAAATTCAAAATAAATTCCTTTTCTTCTGCCATGGGAGTTTCCCACGAAGTACAGGGCGAAAAACCATGCCTTAGGCAACCATCCCCACGAGGGAGGGACGTAAAACCAAATACTGGAAAGCTCCCCTCTTCTAGAGGGACGTAAAATCATGCCTTAGGAAACCTTCCCGCCGGTGGGCGGCATGTTGAAAATCAGCGTTTTGACGTCGATGGATCGAATTTGAAATCTGTGCCTTTACCAGCGCACCTTATCTTTTGAACCTATCCATCAAATCAAACTCTGTTTATCCTTGTAATTCAAAATCAAGAAAATTGTCACCAACGTAATGAAAGCCCAGAGTGAACTTCCCCCATAACTGAAGAACGGCAGCGGTATCCCCACCGTCGGGAAAAGTCCCATGACCATCGCAATGTTGATGAAATAATGAATCAGGAATATCGTCGCGACCGAATAACCGAAAAACCGGGAGAAGCTGTTGCGTTGCCGTTCGGCCAAATAATAAATCCGCATGATGAATAACGCATAGAAAATCACCAAAAACGCACTGCCCAAGAACCCCCATTCCTCGCCGATGGTACAAAATATATAGTCGGTGGATTGTTCGGGAACGAACTTACCGATTTTGACAGTGCCTTGCAGGTAGCCTTTGCCAAAGAAGTCTCCGGAACCGATTGCGGTTTTGGAATAAAGCAGGTTGTAACCCGAAGTGTCGCGGTATTTGCCTTCGCCCTCAAACAAAACCATAATCCTTTCTTGTTGGTGTTTGGGCAATTCTTTGTAAACCGATACAGAAAAAAGGCTGACGAAAACCACCAGCACCAAAACCACTCCGGTTGTGATGGCTGTTCCTAAAGTAAGGTTGGAATTGATGTCGGAAGCTGAAAGTTTAAAGGGCGAATCCACATTGTCATACATCATGAAATAAGCGACGCCTAAAGCACTCAGCAAAGCAAGCAACAAACCGATGGCCGAATAAAGGTAAACGTTGAAACGCAGGATGGCCGGTGCCTCATATTGTTTGGACTGGATGTCTTCCACCATGCCCCATTCGGGGAAGAAAAACACCAAAGCCATCAATAACAGGAAATAAAAAACCAAGCCCAATTGCATACCGGCGACCGTCCGCAATGAAGTACGGTTGTAGGTGAATGCAATGATGATTGCCCCGATGAGGGCGGTCAGGAATCCAGTTGCAGTCAAAATGTAATAGGGCGGATAAGTGATTGACAACAAAAACAAAACCCCGCCGATGACCGGAATAAAGATGTACCAAACCGAAAAACCTTCGCGGTAAAGTGCAATCAGAAACGCGCTGAAGACCAATACAGACCCCAAGTCGGGCTGTAAAAGAATCAACACAACGGGAATGGCCAGAATGGCGAATGACGTCAAAACCGTTTTTCTGGATTTGATTTCAACCGAAGGTGAACTGATGTAATTGGCCAAGATAAGCCCCGTCGCAAGTTTCGCCAATTCCGCCGGTTGAAAACTCACGAAACCGAAGTCAAACCAAGCTTTGGCACCGTTGATTTCCCTTCCGAAAATCAGTACCGCAATGAGCAATAATATGGCTCCTCCGTAAAAAATCGGGCTATATACTTCAAAAAAGTTCGCCGCCGTAGTGGAAATGGAAATGAGGCCGAACACCAAAACAAAACTCAGCCCGAAGAAAATCATTTGTCGGATTCCTTTGGCTTCTTCCACGCTGTACACATTCATAATCCCAAAAACAATCAGGATCAGGCACATGATGATGGTCGTCCAATCAATTCCCCTAAATGTCCTCGATTGATTCAATGCTGTCTGTATTTGCGGGTTCTACATACCAACCTTTTTTCTTCAGGTATTCAATCCATTGTTTTCGGTACTCTCCTTCCAAATTCCCTTGTTTCATCCGTGTTTCAAGTGGCTTCCGCCGGATGGTATCCGTTAAATATTTTTCGGCAATCAGGCTCGACATCGGCCCTGCCCACCTGGCCCCCCAATAACCATTTTCAACGATTACTGCGACCACAATCTGCGGGTCTTCAACGGGCGCAATCAAAGTAAATAATGAATGGTCCTGGCCCTGCGGGTTCTGTGCCGTTCCCGTTTTTCCCGCTTGGGTAAAATGTTCCGAACGGAAACCCCTTGCCGTTCCCGCCGTAAATACCTGTTCCATTCCTTCCATGACGGGAATGAAATGCTTGGGAGAAACCAAAGTTTTCTTAGGAACGATGAAGTTCGAATCCTTGATGAATTCCCCGTCCACCCCTTTCACGATATGGGGTGTGTAAAAATAACCTTTATTGGCAATAACCGCCGTGAAATTCGCCATCTGCAAAGGAGTCAGCGAAATGTCTCCTTGACCGATTGCATTAAAAATAAATTGGTAAGGCGTCCATTTCCCCACTCCGAAACGGGAATCATAAAATTTGGAAGAGGGAATCAATCCGGAACTGCCCACGGCCAAGTCATTGTTGAGGTAAACCCCCAATCCGAAACTATTCATGATGGATTTCCATTCATCCAACCCACGGGAATAATTACGCGGGTATTTCAGGATAATGTCTCGGTAAGCTTCCGAAAAATAATTGTTACAAGATTTGGCAATAGCCGTTCTCAGCGCGATGGGACGGTAATATTGCCCGCAATGGCAAGCAATCCGCAATCTTCCGTAGCGGAATCCGTGTTTGCAGACATAAGTGGTGGAATCAGAAATCACGCCCATTTCAAGGGCGGCCAAACCGGTCATCAATTTAAATGGTGAACCGGGCGGATAGGTACCTTGTGAAGCACGGTCATAATTGGGCCGGGAAATCGAATCCCTCAATAATATCGTCCTACCGCGGGAAGTCAGGAACCGGTTCGGGTCAACGGTAGGCGCAGAAGCCATCGCCAGGATTTCACCGGTCTTTGGGTCGATTGCCACGATGGAACCCCGTTTGTTTTGGAGCAATTCTTCAGCATAGAGTTGTAAATCATAATCAATGGTCAGCGTCAGGGTTTTTCCGCTTTTTGCGGGCTGGTCATACTGGCCGTCCTTGTAAGACCCAACGGCTTTCATCATTCGGTCTGCGATGTAGTGCTTTACGCCCTTTACGCCGCGCAATTCTTTTTCATAAGATTTTTCTACTCCCGCAATTCCTACCAAATCGCCCGGTTGGTAATAAGTTGAATCGCGTTTGATGTAATTCTCATCGGCTTCATTTATGTAACCCAAGATATTCCCCGCCGTATTGACCAAATAACTTCGCTCGGGCCGTTTCACAATCGACATCGAAGGATAGAGATAGAGTTGTTCCTGAATCCGTGCATAGGAATCCCTCGGGATATTTTTAATCAATGGATAAGGCGAAAGTGCCCTGAAATGTTTTTCCTGATGGATTTGTTCCAATCGCATATGGAATTGTTCGGGTGAAATGCCCGCCAAGTTGCAGAATTCAATCGTATCGAAATCCGCTCCAATCATGGCTGGAATTACATCCAACTCATACGTATAAGTATTGCTGACCAAGAGTTTCCCATTCCGGTCCAGGATATCGCCTCGGTTCGGGTAGATGATTTCCTGTTTGATGGAAGTATTGATGGCGTTCAACTTATAGCGGTCGGTGGAAAGTTGCAGGTAATAAAGCCGCCACACAAACAAACCGACAATCAATAAAATAAAGGTATAAATCAAATGGATCTTTCTCATCTTTCCGCTCTTTTTCTAAAAAGGATTAAATAGAAAAAAATAAAAAGGATGGTAAAAACTGAACTGTAGAGGGCTTTTAATAAGGTATCCGTAAAATGATGGAATGAGAAAATCTCCAAGAAGAACAATAAAATATGGTGAATCAAAACCATCAATATGGTGTAAATGACCCATTGCGAAGTGCTGAAATCGGAAAACCGGAATTCTTCAATTTCAAAAAACTTGGTACCTGAGACCAATTTGATGATGTATTTACTTAAATAACCAATGCTCACACTCGCAAATGCGTTGATTCCGCCCGTGTCTTCAAAAATATCGACCCCAAATCCCAAAAGGAAACAGAGCAACAAAAACAAATAACGGTTTTTGTTGGGCGGGTAAAGCAAAATGAAAAGAATGTAAATATAGGGTGTGATCGTACCGCCGAATGTAATTCGGCCAAAGATGAATACTTGTAAAAGTACCAAGAAAAGGATCGTGGCGATATTTATCAGGAATCTAAGGTTGAGCATTGGGCATAATACTATCGCGTTCCACTTTCATGATTTCCTCTTTTTCCAAATTGACGACCACCTGCGCATACCGTAATTTTCCGAAGTTTTCCCGCAACCGGACCTCAATGTCCAATTCCCCGGAAATTTCATCAATTTGGGCACTCTGAACCGTTCCAATCATGATTCCGCCCGGAATTTTCGGTGACTTCCCGTCGGTTTCGATGGTATCGCCTTTTTCTACTTTGATGTATTTCGGGATTTCGGTCAGCTGCACGAACCTTGCGTCTCTGCCGTCCCATGTGATCGTCCCGAAAAATTCATTCCCTTTGATACGTGCATTGATGCGCGTGTTTTTATTCAAGGTGGACATAATCCTTGAATAATTTTCTGATGTATTATATACATATCCGACCACACCGCGGCTGGAAATAATCCCCATTCCTTTTTCTATCCCATGTCTTGACCCTTTGTTGATGGTAATCATATTGTGGGATTTCACGATGGAATTATTAATCACTTCGGCTGGGATGAATTGATAGGTTTGGTGGAATTCCAAATTACTGATGCTTCGCTTGGCGGTATCGGCTTCCGAAATTTCGCCTTTGAGCATTTCCAATTCTTTGCGCAATTCAGCATTCTCCAGTTGCAAAACACGGTTATCCTGATTCAAATTGAAAAAACTGGTCGCACGCGAAATCCTTTCGTCAAAATAACCACTGAGGTTGGTGCTTGTCTTGGCCAAAACGGATTCGTGGTAAACTTTTTGCCGGAATGTCAGCACCAAGGAAACGATGAGCAGAAGGACAAAAAACAGGAACAATCCATTCTTGATGATCGGATTCAGGATGAATTGCATACCTTAGATTTTATTTCATTAAGAACGTAAACTTGTCAATATTTTTCAAAGCAATCCCGGTTCCGCGCACCACGGCTCTCAACGGGTCATCTGCCAGAAACACAGGCAATCCGGTTTTTTTGGAAATCCGTTGGTCCAAACCTCTCAGCATGGAACCGCCTCCGGCCATATAAATCCCGGTGTTGTAAATATCTGCGGCCAATTCGGGCGGCGTTTGGGAAAGGGTTTCCATCACCGCGTCTTCAATCCGCAGGATGGATTTATCCAAAGCCCTTGCAATTTCCTTGTAGTTAACGGTGATTTCTTTGGGTTTCCCCGTAATCAAATCCCGCCCCTGAACCGCCATGTCTTCCGGTTCGTGTTCCAAATCTTCGATGGCCGCTCCAACTTCGATTTTCACGCGTTCCGCAGTCCTTTCTCCAATGTATAAATTGTGGTGGCTTCTTAAATAATAAGCGATGTCATTGGTGAAAACGTCGCCCGCAATTTTCACGGATTT
>JAEZDQ010000137.1 GCA_023433225.1 Bacteroidota bacterium
TTGGTACCATTGGGAAGTGGAATCAATGCCTCCGGAAAAAGCCCCTCCTCCCAAATCGATTTGTCCGTAAGAAATTGAAGATGCCAAAACAGCAAGCACCGCAATACCATAAATTCTTTTCATGTATTTATTTTTTAGGCCGGTGGAATCGTCTCCGGCTTTGGTCATTGATTAATTTGAAAATTCTTTGATTTTTTCGAACAATTGTTCTTCCGCCCCGGGCTGGTAACCCAAGTGTTTGTATACAATATTACCGTCTTTGATAATCATGGTAAAAGGCGGGGTGGAAAAGTTGAGTTGCCTTTTCAATTCGTTGTTGGTATCGAGTAAGATATCGAAAGCCCAACCCTTTCCGTTTACCATCGGCTGAACCCTTCCCACGGTTTTGGAATCGTCGATGGATACCGCGAAAAAATGAAAATCGGCTTCGGAATTCCAATCATCGAATTGGTCATTGATGGCATTTAATTCCAACATACAAGGCCCGCACCAAGTTGCCCAAAAGGCCAATACAACGGGTTTACCTTCGGTGGACAGAGTTTTTATATCAACTTTGTTGCCCATTAAGTCGGGAACCGTTAAATCGGGAAAAGCTGCATCTTGGGCATTTACCGTTGAAAACACGAGAAAAAGTCCGATTACTGCAAAAATTTTTTTCATCTTAATTTTTTAATTTGTGTGTTAATTGGGCTAAATTAGCAAAAATTTAATTCCATTTTATGAAAAAATTAAATAATCTAACACACATTTACACAGTCTTTGCATTTATTTCATTCTTGTTTTTATCAAGTTGCGGAACCGAAGAGGATTATGGCAACCAGGTTTTGACCATCAGCCAAAGCAGCCAAACCGTTCCGGTGGGCAGCAGCATCAGTTTTTCCGTTACCAATAATTTGGACGGTGATGTTTCGGGCGAAGCGGTTTTCTTTGTCAATGGGGAACCGATTGAAGGAAATACCTTCACACCTACCGAAGTCAACGCAGCCAATGAAGTTTACGCCACCTACAACGGCCTGACCAGCAATACGCTGACTTTCGCTTCAACCGAGGTTACCCCAAGTGCCTATACCCAGAAAGTCCTCGTAGAAGATTACACCGGAACCTGGTGTATTTATTGCCCTGGAATGGCTCTTATTATGGATTATTTCACGGCATACAGCGACAAAGTTATTCCGGTTGCTATCCATTGCGGAGGCGGTTCAGGGATGAACGACCCATGGGTTTATGAATATTATGAAACCATGGTCAATGCAAACAACTATAATGCGACAGGCCAGCCCAAAGGGAAAATCAATAGAATATATGACGTAAACCAATTTCAATTCCCTATACGTTGCCCTAATTCCAATCAAGCTCAATACACAGCTCAATTGGATTCTTATTTAAACCAAAATGCAGAATTAGGTCTCGCGATTAACTCTTCTTTAAGCGGTAGCAGTTTGAATATTCAAGTGAAAGTCGGTTTTGCGACGGATAATGTTCCGGAGGCGCGTTTGGTGGTCTATTTAATCGAAGAAGGACTGAGGCATGATCAACTGAACGCTTACTGGAACAGTACCTTTCCGGATTGTATTTTCAATCAGCCACCCTATAACCAGAACCCGATTCCAGCTGAGCATTTTGAGCAAAAACACGTACTGTTGAAATCCTATACAGATGTTTTCGGAGACATCATCCCGCAAAATCAAATCGCAAACGGTTCGGTTTACACCAAAGATTTCAATGTAAGTCTGCCGAACAATGTCGGCTATCCGTCCGGAACGGTTATTCCTGAAAACCTGAAAATCGTCGCCTTTGTCTTAGGAAACGGCGGGCAGGTGAGCAATCGTCCGGTGTTGAATGTACAGCAGGCATTTGTAAATGAAAACAAAGATTTCGATTGATCCAAATTAATCTAAAGTAAAAAAGTCCCGAAACCGGGACTTTTTTATGCATATAAAGTTTAAAATCTTATAAAATTTCCCTGAGGATGGAAACGGCTTTCTCCAAATCTTCACGGGCCACATTCAGGTGCGGACGGAAACGAATGGTTCTTTCACCGCACGAAAGTAGGATGAGTTTATTTTCCATCGCTTTTTTGATGATGCCGTTTCTTTCTACATCAGATGGTAAATCAAATGCCAAGAACAAACCCATTCCGCGTACATTGGAAACATTTGAAAATTCAGCTTGTAATTTTTCCAATTCAGATTTAAGGAATGTTCCCTGAACTCTTACGTTTTCCAACAAATTCTCCTGCTCAATTACTTCCAGAATCATTTTGAATCGAAGCATATCGATGTAATTTCCACCAAAAGTGGAATTGATACGGCTTGACTCCTGAAATACGTTATGTGGAACCTGATCTAATTTTTCTTTATTTGCCAAAATCCCGCAAACCTGGGTTTTCTTACCAAAGGAAATGATGTCGGGAACGATGTCATAATTCTGGAATCCCCACATTTTTCCCGTCAATCCGATTCCGGTTTGGACTTCATCCAAAATAAGAAGGATTTGATTCTCGTCACAAATCCTTCTCAATTCTTTGAAGAATTCATTTCTGAAATAATTATCGCCTCCTTCAGCCTGAATGGTTTCCAGAATGATACAAGCAATTTCATTGGGATTTTCCGTCAATGCATTCATGATTTGTTCAACGGCCATTTTCTCCTGTTCGATGGTTTTCGCCAAACCTTCTTCGGTCTCCGGGAAGTACATTTTCGGATTGATAATCCTCGGCCAGTCGAACTTAGGGAAATACATATATTTTCTCGGATCGGTAGTATTGGTTAAAGTCAAGGTATAACCTGTACGTCCGTGAAATGCTTGTTGAAAGTGAATTACCCCACCGGCTTCCTTGTCAATTCCACGGGATTTATTCAGTCTGGTTTTCCAGTCAAAAGCAGCTTTCAAAGCATTTTCAACAGCAAGTGCACCACCTTCCACGAAGAATGCATACTGAAGTTCATCCGGAATAGCTACGCGACTGAAAGTATCTACAAATTCTGCGTATTGTTCGGTATATACATCGGAAACCGTAGGTTTATTGATTGCCATACGGCCTAAAAATTCGAGGTTTTTAACTAAATGCGGATGGTTGTAACCGATGGATGCAGAAGCAAACATACTGAACATATCGAGGTATTCCTCTCCGTTTTCATCAACGATATATGAACCATGTGATTTCTCAATATCCATCACCATCGGATAACCGTCAGCCAAAATATGTTTACCCAGCCTATCGTGTACTGTCATAGTTTCTAATTCCATTTTGTTTTGATTTTGCGATGTGCAAACTTAAGGATTTAATGTAGAAAGTGCAAGGAATACAGATGTTGTAAATCGGTTATGATTTACTCTTTTCCAAAAAGTCTTTGGCCATCATTTGAAGTGCTGCCATTTTTTTATAAACAATTCTTGCTTCTTCCGCCGGAGCTCCAAAATAGGCTTTTCCGGCTTCTAGATCATGACCGACTCCGGACTGTGCCATAACGACTACGCCTTTCCCGATTCTCACTCCGCTCTTCACACCAACCTGCCCCCAAAGCGTGACCTCATCTTCAACGATTACGCATCCGGCAACTCCTACCTGAGAGGCAAAAAGACATTTTTTACCGACAATGGTATCATGCCCGATTTGAATGAGGTTGTCTAATTTCGTTCCTGCACCGATGATGGTTGAAGCGGTTACACCGCGGTCAATCGTACAATTGGCACCGATTTCTACATCGTTCTCAATAATTACGTTTCCGACTGATTTCAATTTATCGAAACCCGTTTCCCGTTTTTTATAATAAAAACCGTCTCCGCCCAAAACAGTTCCGGAACTGTCTCA
>JAEZDQ010000150.1 GCA_023433225.1 Bacteroidota bacterium
ACTCTTCTCCCGGCAAACTGAACGCACTCATAATTCCTTTGTACAGCGTGAATAAAGTTTGTTTGTCCCGAACTTCAATGTCTCTGAAAACATCGTCTTTGGTGTCTAAAATGACGCGAATTTTATAAATCACTTTTCCTTTAATTTTGGTGTCAAATATAATTTTTTTCCTAATTCAAACATATACTTCAAAGCAGAATCATGGTTATTTTCTATTTCTCCTTCCAAAATAGCTTCCTTGATTGCGGATTTAATAATCCCAACTTCTTTACACGGTTTCAAACCAAAAGATTGCATAATCTCTTCACCTGAAACCGGCGGTTGGAAGTTTCTGACTTTATCCCTTTCCTCTACTTCTTTTATCTTTTGTTCCACCAAACCAAAATTCTTTTTGAAACGTTGTTGCTTCTTTTCATTTTTGGTAGTGATGTCTGCTTTGCAAAGCGTAATCAAATCATCAAAATCCTCACCGGCCTCAAACAGCAACCTTCTGAGTGCTGCGTCGGTTACGTTTTCATCAATCAATGCAATCGGCCGGGAACTGAGTTTGATGATTTTTTGAACATATTTCAGCGGCGCGCCCAAAGGAAGCTTCAACCTTTTGAACAATTTAAATGCCATTTTAGAGCCTACAAATTCATGCGAATGAAAAGTCCAACCGGATTTGTCGTCGTATTTTTTGGTGGGTGCTTTGCCTATATCATGCAATAACGCAGCCCAGCGCAGCCAAACATCGGATGTATGCGGCGCGATGTTGTCCACGACTTCCAGAGTATGGTAAAAATTGTCTTTATGGGTTTGGCCTTCAATTTCTTCGATTCCTTTCAATGCAGTCAATTCGGGTAAAATATTCCCCATTAAACCCGCTTCGTCCAGTAGTTTCAACCCGATCGAAGGCTTTTCGGTCATCAGGATTTTCTGGAATTCTTCCATCACCCGCTCATTGGAAACGATTTCAATGCGTTGCGCATTATTCTGAATGGATTGAAAGGATTTTTCTTCTATCTCAAAATTCAATTGGGCGGCAAACCGAACCGCGCGCATCATCCTCAATGGGTCGTCTGAATAAGTAACATCGGGTTCTAAGGGCGTCCGGATGATTCTTTTTTCCAAATCACCCAAGCCGTCAAAAGGATCGACCAAATCTCCGTAATTTTTGTGATTCAACGAAATGGCCAAGGCATTGATGGTAAAATCCCGTCTTTTTTGGTCGTCTTCAATCGTTCCGTTTTCGACCGACGGTTTCCGGCTGTCGGGCGAATAGCTTTCTTTGCGCGCCCCGACAAATTCCAAATCCATTCCCTCCCATCTGAACATCGCGGTTCCGAACCTTTTAAATACCGAGATTTTAGAAGCACCGCGTAGTTTGGCATGAAACGCTTTTGCAAAATCAATCCCGCTGCCCACCGTCACAAAATCAATGTCTTTTTTATGGTCTCTTTCCAACAAAAAATCCCTTACAAAACCGCCAACCACGTAAACCGGCTGGCCCAATTCTTCCGCCGACTCGGCGGCCAATTTAAAAATCCGGTGGGAAACTGCATTTTCTAAATTCATTCTGCAAAGGTAAAATTTTGAAACAGGTAAGATTATTTTTTTTACTCCCGAATCACTTTTACTTTTCCGTCCTGTGATAATTTAATAATGGAAGAACCGATAAATTTCGGAACAAAATGCTCAGATTCGGGAAAAATATAATCCACTTCATTTTTGATCTCAGGTGAAATTTCTTCAAATGAATTCGGCGTTGGCTCTCCGGAAACATTGGCTGAGGTGGACACTATGGGCGCATTAAATTTAGAAATCAATCTTTTGCAAAAATTGTCCTTGGTTAATCGTATGGCGATGGTATTGTCTTCGGGAATTAATTCTTTGGGTAGGTTCCTCGGATTGTCATAAATGATGGTTACCGGTTTTTCGGATAAATCCATGAGGTCCCAAGCCAAATCCGGGACATCCACAATCTGTTGTAAACGTTGGTTGGAATCCACTAAAATAATGAGTGATTTTGAATCTTGGCGTTTTTTGATTTGATAAATTCTCTTGATGGTTTCTACGTTCGTCGCATCACAACCGATCCCAAAAGTCGTGTCGGTGGGGTAGAGGAAAACCTGATTCTTTAATTCAATTGGATTCATTTCTGTCAAAAATAAAATTTAAATAATTTTCTTTCTGGTGCTCAAAAGCCAATTCCGGATTTTTATAAAAATTGTCTTTTTCTGGTTTTAGTTCTTTGAAAAGCCCGCATAATTCGTCGGGCCGATAAAAAATCGCATTGCCCGCAAAATCTTCGATTCCCTTCAAAGATTCATCCAGCAACAACGGAATTTTATAGGCAAATGCCAGATTGTAGCTTCCGCTGATCTTGTAGCGTAAATAATCACTGAAACTTTCCGTATTTTCATGAATCAAAGGTAAGATATAGTCAGATTCCCGGATGTAGCTGTGAAATAATTCGGGTGAAATAAAATGGTCAAAAGTGATAAATTGTGCTGCGGTCGGATGATTTTTTAACTTCTTCAAAAACTCAAAAGCTTGTTCTCCCACCGGTCTTCCGAGCATAATTATTTTTATGTTTTTCGGAATCTGGCAACTGTGAACTCTCTGGTTGTCCCTTTTTTTAAAATCAATGATTCCGGGAACGGTAATCCAGATTTCGTTTGCAGGTTTTTGAATTATTTGCGGATGTTCTTCAAAAAAAATCGGATAATAATAATTGGCTTTTTTATGGGTCAAATTCTCTTCCTGAAAGTTTCTGAATATAAATTTGCCCAGCGTCAGTACTTTGTCTAATTTACTGATAATTAAACCTTGTTTTCTGGAATTTTTAATTTTCTGAATATTATGAACCACGCCGATGAATTCAACGGAACGCGGAAAAGGGAGCAGCAATAATTTGTAAATATTTTTTTCGGCCGTATTGAGAATTACCTTCGAAATTTTTTGTTTTAAAATAATCTTTCTGACCAAAAACCAGCTTATGTACTTTCTGATTTTTGAATTCAGATTCAGAAAAACTAATTCATCAGCGGGAAAACTTTCGACCCGACATTTTAATTTTTCATTGCAAATAAGTGTTACATGATGCCCGTCGGACTTTAAAAATAAAATATGGCTGTATAAACATTCGTCATGGAAATTATTTATTTCTATCAATGCTATCTTTGCCATAGTTCTTTATAAAATTTGCACATTCGCAGATAAAAGTAAGACAATTGACTTAGACATGGGAAAAAAAGTCATTTATGTATTGCACAAAAGTGGAGCCGACAACCATTACATTGGGTTGAAAACCCTTTTGGAAAAAGAAAGCGGAAAGGTCGTTTTCCGAGAATTTTCAATTTTGAGTACTTTATTCAAGAGTTTGGTCAAATTAAAATTCAGGCTTTTCATAAAACAGATTGTCAATGCTTTTTTTATGCTCGAACTCCTATTTTCAAAAAACAAAAAATTGGTTTTAGGTATTGCGCCTTATGATTACAAATTGCGGAACCTCTTATATTTTCTTAGGAACCATAAAATATATTACCATACATCCTGGACTTGTTGGGACGGCAGCTTCTATCCGAAAAAAAAACGTGTTACACCTGCATTAAAAGATTTATGGAGGGATTTCATTGAAAATAAAACCGTGCAAATCTTTGCTGTTTCCCAAAAAACAAAAGAAGAATTGCTCGAAAATTACAACCTTAGCGATTCGAAAATTTCGGTAGTTTACCATTCCTTAAATGAAAAATTCTTTAACGAACATACAAGCCGGCAAAACACAAATGAAAAGCTCAAATTTGTATATGCCGGACGGCTCCGGCCGGAAAAAGGTTTGGATGAACTCTTGAATTATTTTTCTAAAAACCCTGATAAGAACCTGACTTTGGCCGGATCCGGGGAATTGAAAAACAAAGTGGGAGAATTTACCAACAAACACCCAAATATCCATTATGCAGGGCAAATCAATGAACCTGAAAAGCTCGGAAAATTATTTGGTGAAAGCCATTATTTACTTTTGAATTCGAAGAAATCCGAAAAATGGGAAGAATTATTCGGGATGGTATTAATTGAAGCCATGGCTTGTGGGGCGATCCCGATTGCAACCAATCATACAGGCCCGAGGGAAATCATTGAATCCGGCATAAATGGCTTTTTGGTGGAGGAAGGAAAAATTTCCGATTTCTTACAAAATTTATCGATGGAAAATTATCCTGTTGAAATCCGGGACAAGGCGATTGAAACCGGTAAAAAATTCACAAAATCAAACATCGCCAAAAGATGGAGTATAATTTTGAAGAATTAATTTTTTAATTCTCTTTCCAAAAACGGCTGCCAGAATTTTCTGACTTTGGGTTTGTTAAAGCCATGGCAAGCAAAAGGCAACGTATGGTTGTTTAGTTTATATGCTATATGCGGTTTCCTGTCTATACAAAACCCCAATGCTTCCCCATAGCCGGGAATTTGCATTTCGGGGAATTTGGTTTTGGCAAAAATGGAAATAAAAACATCTTCCTGATGAAAATGTTTTTCGTCGCGGTTTTCCTGATAATACCGGATTTCGCCTTGCAATTCTTTTACAATTTTGAGCATCGTCTCAACCTTCCGTAAAGAAAACACACCTTTCCCGAC
>JAEZDQ010000173.1 GCA_023433225.1 Bacteroidota bacterium
AGCGGAGCCTTGTCTTACGGAACCCGTGAAGAAATGAGTCGGAAACGCCCCAATTCCACGCCTGTCAACCGTTTTATTTTTGGCGAAGAAGAAGTGAAAACCAAAGTAAACATTATGATGCCGAAAGGCAGTGAAAAATTGAAAGTAATTTAATTTCCCACTTAAAATTACAAAGCATCAATTCGGAATGAATTAATAAAATCAACATGAGCAACGAAGAAAAACAATGGAAAAAAGATTTCCCCATTAACCGCCCGGAAGCCCACCAAGTCAGCCGCAGGGATTTTGCCAAACTGCTCGCGGTCGTTTCCGGAGGAATGGTGCTGGGAAACGGGATGATCGCAGCGAGGTACGCCTTTGAAGACGACATCCCTTCAGAAAAACAAATGATTTGCACCAAAAGCGATATCCTTGTGGGCGGCACAAAATCATTCGTATTGGAAAACAGTGCGATTCCTTATATCCTGATTCACACGGAGGAAGGAGAATTTTATGCTTATGAACAAAAATGTACCCATTTGGCATGCGCGGTCTATTACAAGCCCGGCACGATGAAAATCGAATGTCCTTGCCACAACGGCTGGTTCGATGCAAAAACCGGCGATGTCCTGCAAGGCCCTCCCCCACGCGCATTGAAAAAACTGGAAGTCATTTTGGAAGGTGAAGAAATCTATGTCCGGCAAACTAAAATCAATGTGTCATGAGCGATTTCAGAAGAGGACAGGGACAAGCGCATCCCCAAAAACGAAGTATGATCATGTCAACGCTGATTGGCGTTTTATTGGCCAATCTACTGATTCAGATATGGCTATTGTACACCGCGCTCAACAATGCTTTGGATGGCCATCCGGAAGTGGCTCTCAGCACCTTTATCGCTTCATTGGTATTGTTCATCGCCAGTGTTTTATGGTTGTATTTTTTGCCGAAAAATGTAAAATAATGTTGATTGACTCATTCAATAGGGCACACGATTACCTGCGCATTTCGCTAACCGATAACTGCAATTTCCGTTGCCTCTATTGCATGCCCGACGAGAAAATCCAATTGATGCCGGGGCATAACCTGATGCAGAGCGATGAAATATTTGAAATCGCGAAAATTTTTGTTTCAGTGGGTGTAAAAAAAATCCGGTTGACAGGCGGCGAACCCTTAGTCCGCAAAGATTTCGCGGAAATTATTAAAACTTTGTCGTTGTTGCCTGTAAAACTGGCTTTGACAACCAACGGCTTACTCCTTGACCGGTATTTGGATAATCTGGTTTTTGCCGGAATCCAGTCGGTCAATATCAGTATCGACTCCTTGCAAAGAGATAGATTCCAAAAAATTACCCAAAGAGATGAGCTGGAAAAAGTCCTGAAAAACATCTCCCTTTGTATGGATAATGGTATTTATGTCAAATTAAATGTCGTATTGATGAATGGATTCAATGAAGATGAAGTTTTCGACTTTATCCAATTTACTAAAAACCAACCCGTCCACCTTCGTTTCATCGAGTTCATGCCATTTCACAAAAACCAATGGGAAAAAGACAAAGTGGTGGATAACCAAACAATTTTGACTAAAATCGCGGAGGAATATCCCCTGTTTAAATTACCTGATCAAAAAAACGCTACCGGTAAAAAGTTCGGGATTTTGGGGCATTCCGGAACCGTCAGTTTTATTTCGACTTTGACCGATTCATTTTGTGCCACTTGCAACCGTATGCGTTTGACAGCAGATGGTAAAATGAAAAACTGTCTTTTCGGCGTAGAGGAATTCGATGTGTTGGGCGCCTTCCGCAGAGGTGAAAACATTGTCCCGCTCATTGAAACAGCCGTGCTGAAGAAACACCAAAAATTAGGTGGACAGTTTGAAGATTACAAAAAACTGCGTCCTGAATTGTTGGAAAACAGAAGCATGATTAAAATAGGCGGTTGATAGGGATGCAAAATGAAAACAGTAAATGAGGTTTTTGAAATAATTGAAAAGGTTGCAAGGCCACTTCCACCCCAAGTTTTCCCTATTCTGGAATGCTTGGATTTGGTAGCTGCGGAAAATTTATACGCCCCGATTGACGTTCCGGTATTTGACAATTCCGCTATGGACGGATACGTTTTCGGATTCCGGGATTTTCAAAATAACATTCCGTTAAAAATCAATTACACCATTGAAGCCGGCAGTCCTGAAACGATTGTCTTAAAGGAAGGAGAAGCCGCCAGGATTTTTACCGGCGCGCCGATTCCGCAAGGAGCCGATACCGTAGTCCAACAGGAAATTTGCGTTGCGGACAATGGCATCCTTACATTTTCTGATGAAATCAAACCCGGAACCCATATCCGCAAACAGGGCAGCCAAACCCAAAAAGGCAGTTGTATTTTGGAAAAAGGCAATTTGCTGACGGCAGAATTTATCGGGTTCTTGGCTACATTCGGTGTCTTGGAAATCAAGGTTTACCCCAAACCCAAAGTGGGAATCCTCATCACCGGGAAAGAACTGGTTCCGGCCGGAAAACCTTTAAAAACGGGACAAATCTATGAAAGCAATTCCATTGCATTAAGAGCCATTCTCAAAACAATGAGTGTGGAAGTCTTGTTCAATAAATGGATTGACGACAACCCAAATGAATTATTGGCTTTCATCCGGAATGAAGCACCCAAAGTGGATGTATTAATTTTGACCGGCGGGATTTCAGTGGGCGATTTCGACTTTGTGAAGCCTGTTTTAGATCAGTTGAATACAAAAGAATTCTGTTACAAAGTCAAACAAAAACCGGGAAAACCATTGTATTTTGGTGAATTAGGTCAAACTTTTGTCTGGGCTTTACCCGGAAATCCGGGATCGGTTATGACCTGTTTCCATGTATTTGTAAAACCTTTTTTAAAAGCAATAGGAGGTCAAAACCCTTTCGATAAAAAGCATTACGGAATTTTAACAAACCCTTTTCACAAAAAACCGGGAATCACCCAATTCGTAAACGCTTTGATGGAAAACCAAAAAATTAAAATCTTCGATAGCCAACTCTCTTATCAAATGAATTCTTATCCGCAGGCCAATGGTTACGCCCTATTAAAAGAAGGTTTGGAAAACTTCCAAATCGGTGAAAAAGTTGAATTTATTTATTTTGGCAACGCGCATTAGATCGATGAAAACCTACATCCTTTCCGGCGGAAACAGTTCCCGAATGGGCGAAGACAAAGGCCTGAAACCATTGAATGGGAAACCGCTCATTGCCTATATTTTAACAACCGCACAAAGCTTGGGTTTAGAAATCAAAATCATTGCCAACAGCGATGGCTATGCAAAATTTAATACACCGGTCATACCCGATAAAATCAAAAACAAAGGCCCGATGGGCGGGATTTATACTGCGCTGTGTGACGCCGGGGAAGATGTGCTGATTCTCAGCGCAGACACGCCTTTGATTCCCCGCGAAATTATTTCCACCCTGATTTGGGTAAAATTTTCAGATTTTATCCATATCGTTCGCTACAACGATAAAATCCAGCCACTTTGCGGGATTTATCCTTATTCAATATTGAAAATTTTGGAAAACCGCATCGAAAGCTCCAGATTGAAAATGATGGAACTCATGGATGAAGTTCCCACTAAATTTCTCAATGAAAAAGGGAAAATAGAGACTTTTATCAATGTAAATACCCCGGAAGATTTTACCTTTGTAGAAATCCATCTTCAAAATGAAAATTGAAATTTTTGGTAAATTAACCGATATCATATCTCCAACTTTTTCACCGGAATTCCCTGTTTCAAATAAAGGGTTGCAAGAATTGCTTATAATTAACTATCCGGACTTGAAAGGATTGGACTTTAAAGTAGCCGTCAATCACCAAATCATCAATGATGAAAACTACATCCTAAAAGAAGAAGACCAAGTTGCATTATTGCCTCCTTTTTCGGGAGGTTAATTTTTGAATCATGAACCTGCGTTACCAGAGACAAATCATTTTACCGGGTTTCGGAGAGGAAGCCCAACAAAAACTCCGCGATTCCAAAGTTTTGGTGATTGGCGCGGGCGGGCTCGGCTGTCCTGTGTTACAATCTTTATCCGCCGCGGGAGTAGGTTGTTTGGGCATCGTCGATTTCGACACGGTTTCGCTGACAAATTTGCATAGACAAACCCTGTTTTCTGAAAAAGATCTCGGACGGAAAAAGGTGGAAGTTTCGCGGGAGAAACTTTTTGCACTGAATTCAGAATTGAAATATGAAACTTATGATTTTGCCATTCAGCCTTCAAATGCGATTGAACTCATTCAAAAATATGATGTTGTCATAGATTGTACGGACGATTTGGGTACGCGTTATTTGGTCAATGATGTTTGCGCATGGTGGAAAAAACCTTTGGTTTACGCGTCCATCTTCCGGACAGAAGGCCAAGTTTCCGTTTTTCATTTTGGGGAAGAACCCCGGAATTTAAGAGACTTATTTCCGGAAATCCCTAATCGGGACTCGGTCATAAGCTGCGAAGAATCCGGCGTTTTAGGTGTTTTGACAAGTTTAGTCGGAAATTTTCAAGCCAATGAAGCCATCAAAATTATCATCGGCCAAGAAGCAGTTTTATCAGGTGAAATTTTAATTTACAACCATTTAAAAAACCATTTTCAAAAAATTCAGTTTCCTCAACGGAATGACATTTTCATTCCCCATAACAAAACGGAAATTTTGAAAAACAATTCTAATTTCAATTGTGTTAATGTAAAACAAATCAACTCTTTATTTGATTTAAAAGAGGTTTTAAAATTAAAAAATTCGGTCATCATTGACGTCAGAAATG
>JAEZDQ010000216.1 GCA_023433225.1 Bacteroidota bacterium
TTGGCAATATTGTTAATCAACTCCTGGATTAATACGGTTTTACCCACTCCCGCACCTCCGAACAATCCGATTTTACCTCCTTTTGCGTAAGGCTCAATCAGGTCGATGACTTTGATACCGGTAAATAAAACTTCTGATGAAGTGGATAGGTCTTCGAATTTTGGAGCGGAACGGTGAATCGGCAAACCGTCAGTTTTGTCGATGTTTCCCAAACCGTCAATGGCATCCCCAACCACATTAAATACACGCCCGTTGACTGCTTCACCGATTGGCATGGTGATGGCGCCGCCCATTTCGACCACTTCCTGGCCTCTTTGCAATCCATCGGTACTGTCCATCGCGATACAACGCACGGTATCTTCACCGATATGCTGCTCCACTTCCAGAATCAATGATTCTTTTCCTTCTCGTGGGATGGCCAATGCGTCATAGATTTGGGGAAGACTTTCTGCGTTTTCAAACACAACGTCGATTACAGGTCCGATGATTTGTGCAATTTTGCCTTTATGGTTTGCCATTATTGTAAGATTAAGTGTTTTTAAATTTGGCGCAAAGATAAGTTAATCAACCGATTCAAGCCTCATGAATAATAAGATTTTTATCAGTATTTTCCATTTCGAATTCTTTTCAAAAATTGGATGGTAGTTCACAAGCACTTACCTTTGCCCACCATGGATATTTTTCATTCGATAGCAACATTCAAAAATAGTAAAAAACCGGTTCTGACGCTCGGCATGTTCGATGGGGTTCACATTGGCCATCAGGGAATTATCAAAAATTTGAATCAAATCGCGGGCGAGATCGGCGGAGAAAGTACGCTGCTGACGTTTGAGCCTCACCCCAGAGTCGTTTTGGGAAAAGAGGTGGATGATTTACAACTTTTGACCACCTTGGAAGAAAAAATCGAATTATTGGAAAATGCCGGTCTGAAAAACCTTATCATCCATCCGTTTACAAAAGATTTCTCCCGGTTAGACGCAACAGAATTTGTATCGAAAAAACTTTGCAATGAAATCGGTATCCATACTCTGGTCGTGGGCTATGACCATCATTTCGGGAAAAACCGTTCGGGGAATTTCCAACAACTTCAAACGCTTTCCGAAAGGCTGGGTTTCCACCTCATTCAAGTCGAAGAAGTGAAAAATGACGGCCTGCATATCAGTTCCACACAAATCAGAAATGCATTGTGGGCCGGAAATCCAAAATTCGCAAAAAAGGGCTTGGGACGGCATTATTCCTTGTCAGGCAAAGTGGTTCATGGCGATAAGCTTGGGCGAACGCTCGGTTTTCCGACTGCGAACCTAGAATTGCCCCTATATAAACTCATTCCCAAAGACGGGGTTTATTTCGTGAAGGTTTACCTTAAAAATCAATCCTACAAGGGTTTGCTCAGTATCGGAACACGGCCTACCGTAACGAAATCCGACGAAAAAAGGGCGGAGGTTTTTATTCTGGATTTTGACCAAGAAATTTACGGTGAGACATTGAAATTAGATTTGATTGAATTCATCCGGGACGACCAAAAATTCGATTCCTTAGCTGGATTAATTGCGCAAATGAATCAAGATAAATTATTTGCGGAAAGTTATTCAATTTGATTTCAATTCTTATATTTGGAATTATAAACAATAATCTATTAAACTTATGACTATGATTGACTGGTACAAAAAAGTCGTTTTTGAAAATTATGCAAATTTTCGAGGAAGGGCAAGAAGGAGCGAATATTGGTATTTTACTTTGTGCAATGGTATTATTTCTTTGGTTCTCTATATTCCTTTTCTTGTATTCGGAGGTTTATCACAAACCAATGAGCCCGGTACGTTTTTTTGGTTATTTTATGGAATCTTGATGCTTTATAGCTTTGCTGTTCTTATTCCAAGCTTAGCTGTTGCGGTACGTCGTTTACACGATATTGGGAAAAGCGGGTTGTATTATTTAGTAGGAATCATTCCAATTGTAGGCCCAATTCTTTTATTGGTTTGGTTTTTTACCGAAGGAGAAGGACGTACCAATCAATGGGGGCCAGATCCAAAAGATATTTTTGGGAACATCCACGAAATTGGTAGCTCGCAGGTTTAAAATAAAAATCAGACTTAAGTTGGTTTAACTTTTGTAATCCATAAATTATAAATTTCAACAATGGATTTCAGGAAAATTACATCGACAGTTCTATTTGGTTTTTTAATTATCTCTTGTTCCGACAAAAAAGAAGAAACTATCAACAGTAATCCATTGACAACCCATGATACTGGGGATGAGGAGGATGCTTTGGAGACAGTTAGTTTCGAAGAAAATGCCACGATGAAAAATTGGCTGACCTTTTACCAAAAAGACAATCCGGAATTAGACATGGGTAGTTTTGAAATGCAGCAAACCGAAAAACTGGAAATGATGCAGGGAAGTGTGAAAGGAGTTTTTGACCCGGAATTTGACTCGGTTTACGAACCTTTTCTGGTCTACAATCCTTCCAAAACCATGTACATTGACCTTGATAGTTACCATTGGTCTCCGGACAAAGACGGCAAGCCGATGTTTGAGGCGGATCAAGAGGTGAACTTGGTCAATTTAAAAGATAAAACCGTGCAAAGAATCGGTTTTTACGGCCCTTCGCACCGAGCGGAAGATGCTTTTTGGATGACCGATTCCGTGTTTGTGATTTTGGAAAACAACGATGAACACCAAATGGGGTTTCAGTTGTATAATCTGATGGAAAACACCGTTTCGAATTATAACACCACCCAAACCTTGAAATCGGTTTCAAATGCCTATTTTGAAACGAGGCTCAACCAAAAGGGTGTGGAGGTTTCTGATTGAACAATCCCAATTTTATAGGAGTGCTTTAATTTATTTTTTCAAAACTTTTTCAAACTGAACCCTTCCATTTTCCAATTCAATTTTCAGGAAATAAATGCCGTTAGGCAATCGGTTTAAATTGATATGATTCCCATTCAGGTTCTTTTGAATAATTTCCCCTTCGGCTGAAAAGAGTTGGACGGATTTGATTTCTTTTTCAGATTGAATCCTTATAAAATCCTTTGTGGGATTGGGGAAGATTGCAATTTCCTCTTTCCCGTCCACCTCAGAAACGGACAACATCAGGTTGTAGGCCTGTTCAAAATCCGGGATTCCAAATCCGATTTGATCGGTCGGATTGGTGAAATGGTCAGCCGAAGCTCTTACTTTTTGTCGCACGACAATTGGATGCACTTCGGGAAAGGCTTGGATAAAACAAGCCATTGCACCTGCCATAATCGGCGATGAAAAAGATGTTCCGCTCGCGGTATCGATATTTCCGCTTGGGCGTATAATATAGACTGCGGAGCCTCTCGCAGAAACATCGGGCTTGATGCGCCCATCAGAAGTCGGGCCGTAAGATGAAAAACCGGAAGAATTTCCCTCACTGTTTACTGAACCAATCGTAAACACATCGACACCATCGGCCGGAGCGGTGATGTAATACCATTCGCTTCCGCCGGAATTCCCCGCGGAATTTACCACCATCATTCCCTTTTCGGCAGCAATTTGGGCACCGCGGGTGATGAATGCGGTTTGTCCGTCCATGTGTTCATACGTATAATTGTACCGGGCATCATCGAATTCATTGTATCCCAAAGAAGTATTCAGTACATCGACACCGATGCTGTCGGCTCTTTCGGCAGCGGCAATCCACCAGACTTCTTCTTGAGGAATCTCCTCTTCCGATTTTTCGGTGATGAAAAGGTAATAATCCGCATCAATTGCGGTTCCTACGTATTGGTTTTCAACATAACCACCCATCGTGGAAAGCACCATCGTTCCATGGTTCCCGCGGGTGTAGAAAAATGAATCATCGTCCACAAAATTATATCCCCCTTGAATTTTTCCATTGTTTCTTAAATATGCAAAACCTTCTGCGGTATCTACGCCGGGAAAACCGGCATCCAATACTGCGATGGTAATTCCATCCCCGGTGAAGCCTAAATTATGTAGGTAATCCAAATTAAGTTGGGTGATTTGTTCCTCGGTTGTGCCATAGTTAAAATCTTCTTCTTCCACCGTGAATTTATCTTCCAATTGGACATTTAATTTGGGCGCACCGGGATTTTTGACAAATGTTTCCACTTCTTGTACAAAGGATAGATTTTCCACTTGAGTGATTTGGTTTTCGCTTAATTCAGCAAAAATCCCATTGAACCATTTGGAAACCAAAACCGGTTGGATCCCCAAATCCACTATTTGATTCACATAGCTTTGTTCTACGGGAACATCCTGGAGATTCAGTTCAATGTCGTATTTGACTCTTCGGTCCAAAGCTTTTTGAGAAAGCATTAAAGTCGGGTTGGCAAAGTAAGTATCGGCGGAAGGTTTGTCGGTGAATTTTATCAGCACAAATTCTTGGGCGGAAAGCACGGAAGCGGCCAGCACCAGCCAAAGCATAAATATTTTTTTCATGATGTGTTAATTATGAGTGTGCAAGTTAATTATATTTCGATTTTAATTTCGTTAAAAACAAAAAAATCCCGATTGATTCGGGATTCTCTAAGTTTATTTCCATTATTTTAAATTACTCCTTGAGCCAGCATGGCATCAGCGACTTTGACAAATCCGGCAATGTTTGCTCCTTTCACATAATCCACATATCCATCTTCATCTTTTCCGTAACGGACGCATGAGTCATGGATATCAGTCATGATTTTGATGAGGATTCGATCGACTTCTTCTGCTGACCATTCGATTCTCAATGAATTCTGGGACATTTCCAATCCTGACGTGGCTACGCCTCCGGCGTTGGAAGCTTTGCCCGGAGAAAATAAAATCTTATTTTTATGGAACCACTCCATCGCTTCAGGTGTTGTGGGCATATTGGCGCCTTCCACGACGCAGAGGACCCCGTTTTCAACCAAGGTTTTCGCATCTTGTAAATTCAGTTCATTTTGGGTTGCACAAGGCATGGCAATGTCCACCTTTTGCATCCAAGGACTTTTTCCTTTGAAGAAAGGAACCCCGTATTTGTCTGCATACGGTTTAACCACATCATTGTTGGTGGCTCTTAGTTCCAGCATATAATCAATTTTTTCACCGGAAATCCCGTCTTCGTCATATATATGGCCGTCCGGGCCGGAAAGCGTAACGACTTTCGCGCCGAGTTCACTTGCTTTGGTGACGGCTCCCCAAGCTACATTCCCGAAGCCTGAAACCGCAATTCTCTTTCCTTTTATTTCTTCGCCCTTCGTGGCCAACATTGCTTTGAGAAAATAAACCGCTCCATAGCCGGTGGCTTGCGGACGCAAAAGAGATCCTCCCCAAGACATTCCTTTTCCGGTAATTACGCCCGTAAATTCACTTTTCAGTTTTTTATACATCCCGAACATAAAGCCGATTTCCAACGCACCTACGCCAATGTCACCCGCCGGGACATCGGTGTTGGGCCCGATATGTCGATAGAGTTCTGTCATAAATGCGTGGCAAAACCGCATGATTTCTCTTTCCGATTTTCCTCGTGGATCGAAATCGGAACCTCCTTTTGCGCCACCCATAGGAAGGGTTGTCAACGCATTTTTAAAAGTCTGTTCAAAAGCTAGGAATTTTAGGATACTTAAATTAACGCTTGGATGAAAACGCAATCCGCCTTTGAAAGGGCCGATTGCCGAGTTCATTTGGATTCTATATCCTCGGTTTACCTGAATTTCTCCACTGTCGTCCACCCAAGCAACCCGGAATGAGATTGTCCTTTCGGGTTCGGTCATTCTCAGCAAAAGGTTTTTGCCGTAGTAAATATCTCTTTCTACAATATAAGGAAGGATGGTTTCGGCAACTTCCCTCACGGCTTGTAAAAATTCCGGCTCGTGTGGGTTTCTTCTTTCCACTTCTGCCATAAAATCATGAATGATTTTCTCCATCTTTTTTTGTTTGGTTTGGACAAATTTATATTATTCAACTGAAAAATGAGGTAGTTTTTTTTATTGAAATTCTATTTTATTTCAAAAATTTTTCCCGGCAGCGGCTTCACTATACCTTTCAATTCCAGGTTCAATAAAAGTCCGTTGAGTTTAAAGGTAGGAATGCCGGACGATACAGCCAATTGGTCTATTTGTTGTTTGCCGGACTTTGATAAAGTTTCGTATATCATTTTTTCATCCGGTTCCAAGTGGATAAATAATTCTTTCTGAATCGGCTTTAATTCCGGTTTCGGTTTCAAATTAAAATAATCCAATAAATCATCCGTTGAGCGAATCATACACGCCTGATTGTTATGAATTAATGCGTTACACCCCAAGCTATATTTGTCTTCTATCCGTCCCGGAAGGGCAAAAACCTCGCGGTTGTATGCGTTTGCATATTGGGCAGTCGCCAAAGCACCGCCTTTTTTATCGGATTCTACAACGATTACCGCATCACAAATCCCTGCGATAATCCGGTTCCGGAGTACAAAGTTTATGGGTTCCGGATTGTGGAACGAAGAATATTCGCTCACCAAAGCACCTTTTTGCTGCAAATCCCTCGCTTCTTTTTGATGGGCGGCCGGTGCAACTTTATGGAGCCCGTGAGCCAAAACGGCAATATTGGGCACACCGTTTCGGTTGGACGCTTTGTGCGCTTCGATGTCACAACCGTAAGCAAGCCCGCTGACAATCGTCATTTGATGGGTTGCCAACCCCTGAACGAGGTTATCAATAAAATTCTTCCCATAAGCTGTCATCTTCCGCGTACCTACAATGGCTATATACAGTTGCGATTTGAATTCATGGTTCCCTTTTTTGAAAAGGACAAGGGGTGAATCTATGCAGTTTTTTAATTTTTCAGGATAGGATTCGGAGGAATGCAGCAGCACTTCGATATTGTTTTTTTCACAAAACTCCAATTCCTTTTGGGCCAAATCCAAACAGGCTGAACTTCGTAAGTATGTCAGTATATCCTTTCTTCCCCTAAAAATTTCATCCTGTTCCTTCTTGGACAAACTCCAAATGGATTTCGCATCGGCCAATGCAAGGAGTTTCCGTTGGTTGACCGGCCCAACCTTGGGTATATAAGTCAAAGCAAGCGTGTAAATTGCATCGGGATTCATAAAACCGAATTTATGAAAAAAAGTTTATTAACAATTTATTTACTATATGAAATAACTGAAGAATAAATTCTTACTTTTGAAATATGAATTTGGAATCACATATCTCAAC
>JAEZDQ010000002.1 GCA_023433225.1 Bacteroidota bacterium
CAGCCATCTGGTCACCGTCAAAGTCGGCGTTGAAAGCCGTACATACCAACGGATGCAATTGAATCGCTTTGCCTTCAATCAATTTCGGCTGGAAAGCCTGGATTCCCAAACGGTGCAAAGTCGGGGCACGGTTCAGCAATACGGGATGTCCTTTCAATACGTTTTCCAAAATATCCCAAACAACCGGCTCTTTTCTGTCAATGATTTTCTTGGCAGATTTTACGGTTTTTACAATCCCTCTTTCGATTAATTTCCGAACGATGAATGGTTTGTAAAGCTCGGCTGCCATGTCTTTTGGCAATCCACATTCAAATAATTTCAAACTTGGGCCAACGACAATTACGGAACGGGCAGAATAATCCACACGTTTTCCTAATAAGTTCTGGCGGAAACGACCTTGTTTCCCTTTTAAGGAATCGGAAAGCGATTTCAAAGGGCGGTTACCGTCTGCTTTTACCGCAGAGGCCTTTCTTGTGTTGTCAAACAGTGAATCGACTGATTCCTGTAACATCCGTTTTTCGTTGCGCAGGATTACTTCCGGTGCTTTGATTTCCATCAATCTTTTCAAACGATTGTTACGGATGATTACCCGGCGGTAAAGGTCGTTCAAATCGGAGGTGGCAAAACGGCCTCCATCCAATGGAACCAAAGGACGAAGTTCAGGTGGAATCACCGGAATCACACGCATCACCATCCATTCCGGACGGTTAACGTAATCAATATTTGATTCGCGAAGTGATTCAACGACTTGTAACCTTTTCAAGGCTTCGGTTCTTCTTTGTTTGGAAGTTTCATGGTGTGCTTTGTGGCGCAGTTCATAGGAAAGCGCGTCCAAGTCTGTTCTTTTCAATAATTCTTCCAATGCTTCCGCACCCATTTTGGCGATAAACTTATTGGGATCCGTATCTTCCAAATAAGGATTATCTGAGGGAAGGGTGTCTAAGATATCAAGGTATTCTTCTTCGGTCAAGAAGTCCAGTTTCATCAATTCGCCTCCTTCGGGTGCTTTGGCTATTCCGGGCTGGATAACGATGTATCTTTCGTAATAGATAATCATATCCAACTTTTTGGAAGGCAATCCCAAAACATAACCGATTTTGTTGGGTAAAGAACGGAAATACCATATGTGGGCTACGGGAACCACCAAATTGATGTGCCCGATTCGCTCGCGGCGGACTTTCTTTTCGGTAACTTCCACGCCGCAACGGTCACAAACGATTCCTTTGTATCGGATTCTTTTGTATTTCCCACAGGCGCATTCATAATCTTTTACAGGGCCGAAAATTCTTTCGCAAAACAAACCATCTCGTTCCGGTTTGTGTGTTCTATAGTTAATCGTTTCAGGCTTTAAGACTTCGCCTCTTGAGTCCTGTAAAATGGTTTCAGGAGATGCTAACCCGATACGGATTTTTGAAAATTTACTTGTTTTATTTTTTGTTGACATATTCAATTTTGTTTAATGTTTAATGTTTTGAATCAGAATTTACTAAAACCTGAGACTTTTAACTTTAAACCAATAAATTATTCTTCTAAATTTATGTCTAATCCAAGACCCTGTAATTCATGCAACAATACGTTGAACGATTCCGGTATTCCGGGTTCCGGCATCGGCTCGCCTTTGACGATTGCCTCGTAGGTTTTTGCCCTACCGATTACGTCGTCGGACTTCACCGTCAAGATTTCGCGAAGGATGTTGGACGCACCGAAAGCTTCGAGTGCCCAAACCTCCATTTCTCCAAATCGCTGGCCTCCGAACTGTGCTTTACCACCAAGCGGCTGCTGGGTGATGAGCGAGTAAGGACCGATGGAACGAGAGTGCATTTTGTCGTCCACCATATGGCCTAATTTCAGCATATAAATCACACCGACGGTTGCTTTTTGGGCAAATCTTTCTCCGGTTCCGCCATCGTACAAATAAGTTGTTCCGAACTTAGGCAAACCTGCTTTTTCGGTCAAATCATTGATTTGGTCGATGTTTGCTCCGTCAAAAATCGGCGTCGCATATTTTTCGCCTAATTTCATACCTGCCCAACCCAAAACGGTTTCGAAAATCTGACCGATGTACATACGGGAAGGTACCCCAAGCGGATTCAATACGATGTCCACCGGTGTTCCGTCTTCCAGGAACGGCATGTCTTCATCGCGAACGATTCGGGATACGATTCCTTTGTTACCGTGTCGCCCGGCCATCTTGTCTCCCACTTTCAATTTTCGTTTTTTAGCGATATAGATTTTTGCTAATTTCACAATTCCCGCAGGTAATTCATCACCGACAGAAATGGTAAATCTTTCCCGGTTCAATGTACCTTGTAAATCATTGTATTTTATTTTGAAATTGTGGAGCAATTCTTTGACTTGGTCGTTTTTGTCTTCATCAACCACCCATAAGCTTTCGGCACCGGTCAGGTGCAAATAGTTTTCCACACCGGCTAAAACTTTTTGGGAATATTTGGTTCCTTTTTTAATGACTTCCTCATTCAAATCATTGAATACACCTTGTGAAGTTTTCCCGTTCAAAAGGATATACAGTTTCTCCAATAATTTATCGCGTAATTCGTCAAATTTCTTATCGAACTCTGCTTCTACACTATCGATGATTGCTTTGTCCTGAGATCTTCTTCGTTTGTCTTTGATGCTTCTTGAGAACAGTTTTTTATCGATTACGACTCCTCTCAAAGAAGGGGAAGCTTTCAGGGAAGCGTCTTTCACGTCACCGGCTTTGTCACCGAAAATGGCGCGCAATAATTTTTCTTCCGGTGTCGGGTCAGATTCTCCTTTTGGTGTGATTTTTCCAATGAGGATGTCGCCGGGTTTTACTTCGGCTCCGATTCGAATCATTCCATTTTCGTCGAGGTCTTTGGTTGCTTCTTCCGAAACGTTTGGAATATCGGGCGTCAATTCCTCCATACCCAATTTGGTATCGCGGACATCCAATGAATATTCGTCGATGTGAATCGAAGTGAACCAGTCTTCACGAACAACTTTCTCCCCGATTACAATCGCATCTTCAAAGTTAAATCCTTTCCAAGGCATGAACGCTACCACAAGGTTTCTACCGATGGCCAATTCGCCGTTTTCGGTCGCATAACCTTCACATAGGACTTGTCCTTTTTCTACGCGATCACCTATTTTCACAATCGGCTTCAGGGTGATGGTGGTTCCTTGGTTTGTTTTTCGGAATTTGGTCAACTGATAGGTTTTTTCCGAATTGTCAAAACTTACCAATTCTTCATCGTCGGTACGGTCGTATTTGATTGAAATTTTATCGGCATCGACGTATGTAACGGTTCCTTCCCGTTCTGAATTAATCAAAATCCGGGAATCTTTGGCGACTTGTTTTTCGAGTCCTGTACCTACAATCGGTGCCTGCGGTTTCAATAAAGGAACAGCTTGGCGCATCATGTTGGATCCCATCAATGCTCGGTTTGCGTCATCGTGTTCCAAGAAAGGAATCAAAGACGCTGAAATAGACGCAATCTGATTGGGCGCAACGTCCATCAACTGGACTTGTTCCGGTTCCACGACAGGGAAATCTCCGTCTTCACGGGCCGTTACACGATCGTTTATAAATTCGCCATTTTCATTGATTGGCGCATTTGCCTGAGCGATTACTTTTTCTTCTTCTTCTTCCGCAGAAAGGAAAATCGGTTCTTCGGACAAATTCACTTTCCCGTTGTTTACCTTTCGGTAAGGAGTTTCGATGAATCCGAGGTTATTTACTTTCGCAAATACACAGAGAGAAGAAATCAAACCGATGTTCGGCCCTTCCGGTGTTTCAATCGGACAAAGCCTTCCGTAGTGTGTATAGTGAACATCACGTACTTCGAAACCGGCTCTTTCACGGGAAAGACCTCCGGGGCCTAAGGCCGACAAACGGCGTTTGTGCGTAATCTCAGAAAGCGGATTGGTTTGATCCATGAACTGAGACAACTGGTTAGTCCCAAAGAACGAGTTAATTACCGAAGAAAGTGTTTTGGCATTGATCAAATCAATTGGTGTAAACACCTCATTGTCACGGACATTCATTCTTTCACGGATGGTTCTGGCCATACGTGCCAAACCTACGCCGAACTGGGCAGCCATTTGTTCACCAACGGTTCTTACCCGGCGGTTAGACAAGTGGTCGATGTCATCGACTTCTGCTTTTGAATTCACCAGTTCAATCAAATATTTAATGATGGAAATGATGTCTTCTTTGGTAAGGACTTGGGTTTCTTCTGAAATACTTAAGCCTAATTTTTTATTTAATCGGTAACGCCCTACTTCACCTAATGAATAACGTTGGTCTGAGAAGAATAATTTGTCGATGATTCCTCTTGCGGTTTCTTCATCCGGCGGCTCGGCGTTTCTTAATTGTCTATATATGTATTCCACCGCTTCTTTTTCCGTATTGGTCGGGTCTTTTTGAAGGGTGTTGTGGATGATGGCATAATCTGCCGATTTGTTGTCTTCTTTGTGAACGAGGATGGTTTTCACACCTGAATCCACGATTTGGTCTAAATGGTCTTTTTCGATGATCGTTTCACGGTCCAAGATAATTTCGTTCCGTTCGATGGACACCACTTCACCGGTATCTTCATCTACGAAATCTTCATGCCAAGTGTTCAAAACACGGGCGGCAAGCCTTTTCCCAATCGCTTTTTTAATGGAAGCTTTGCTTACTTTGATTTCTTCCGCAAGGTCAAAAATTTCAAGAATGTCCTTGTCTCTTTCGTATCCGATTGCGCGAAGTAAAGTCGTCAATGGCAATTTTTTCTTACGGTCGATATAAGCATACATCACACTGTTGATGTCGGTAGCAAACTCAATCCAAGAACCTTTGAAAGGAATGATTCGGGAGGAATACAATTTGGTTCCGTTGGCATGGTAAGACTGGCCAAAGAAAACGCCCGGAGAACGGTGCAACTGGGAAACAATGACACGCTCCGCTCCGTTTATAATAAATGAACCGGAAGCCGTCATATATGGAATCGTTCCCAAATAAACATCCTGAACAACGGTTTCGAAGTCTTCGTGTTCCGGGTCTGTACAGAAAAGTTTCATACGCGCCTTCAAAGGAACGCTGTACGTAAGCCCTCTTTCAATACACTCGTCGATTGTATATCTTGGTGGATCTACGAAATAATCCAGAAACTCAAGAACGAATTGATTTCGGGTGTCAGTAATCGGAAAGTTTTCAGCAAAAGTTTTGTACAGACCTTCGTTTCCTCTTTGGTCAGGACGCGTTTCTAACTGGAAAAAATCTTCAAAAGATTTGATCTGGATGTCAAGAAAGTCCGGAAATTCGGATTGAACTTTGGTCGAAGAAAAACTGATTCTCTGATTTCCCTGAGTTTTGTTGCTTCTTTTACTCATAAAAATTTTAAGAAATGGGTTAAAAAAATATTTTGAATCTCAAAAAATATTAAACAATTGCCTTAACTTAGCCTTTGCTTAACTGCAACACTGGTATATCTTTTCACAGTGTAGTGCAAAATATTTCTTATTTTTCCTTTTGAATTCAAAAACAGTTGGAACAGCTATAAATGGAAATTCCCCTTTCGTTTTCACGAAAAGAGTTCAAAATCAAAAACTTACTTAATTACAACTATTTATTGCTCTCAAAAGGACAGCAAATGTACAAAATATCTATGGGATTGTACAATATTATTCTATTAAAATTTAATGCTGAACGAGAAATATTAAAATTAATAAATTAATTACATAGATTCCTCCTTTGTCGGAAAGACACCAAATTTTAATTAGAATTTAATAGAAAATAAAAAGGCTGCCTCATGGAGACAGCCTTTGTTATTTGGTGAAATCGGAATTATTTCAATTCAACTTCAGCACCTGCTTCTTCCAATTGTTTTTTCAAAGCTTCAGCTTCGTCTTTGGAAACGCCTTCTTTTACAGGCTGAGGAGCACCGTCTACTAAATCTTTCGCTTCTTTCAAACCTTTACCGGTTAAGTCTTTTACCAATTTAACCACGGCCAATTTGCTTGCACCGCCTGATTTAAGGATTACGTCGAATTCAGTTTGCTCTTCCACAGCCGGGTCATCGCCACCGCCAACAGGACCGGCAACTGCAACTGCTGCTGCAGCGGGTTCAATTCCGTATTCGTCTTTTAAGATTGTAGCCAACTCGTTTACATCTTTTACGGTTAGGTTTACTAAATCTTCAGCTAATTGTTTTAAATCTGCCATTTTTAATTAATTTTTTGTTGAACAACTTTTTAATTTTTGTTTCAGGTTTTAAAAGCTCCGTTTGAAAGTTGAATTCAATTAACTTGTAACGATGAACTTGGACTTGAAACGTTTTTATAATAATATGAGTGCGTACTTACTCGGGTCTTTCGGAAAGGGTTTTCACGATTCCTGCCACTTTTTGGCCACCTGACTGCAATTGAGAAACAACTGTTTTCAATGGTGATTGTAGCAAGCCGATGATTTCACCCACCAATTCTTCTTTGGATTTCAGGTTCGACAGTGCTTGAAGCTGGTCGTCGCCCACAAAAACCGCTTGGTCAATCCAAGCTCCTTTAAGAATCGGTTTATCGGATTTCTTTCTGAAAGTTTCGATTACTTTGGCCGGTGCATTTCCTTTGTCGGAAATCATAATGGCCGTATTACCTTTTAATGAATCATAAAGCCCTTCGAAGTCTTTTGCTTCTACGCGCTCCATTGCTTTTTTCAACAAGGTATTTTTCACTACGCGAAGAGAGATGTCGCTTTTGAAACAAGCTCTTCTCAGTTCAGTCGTGTTGGACGCGTTCAAACCTGCAATATCAGTAAGGTAAACTATGTTTGACTCTTCTAATACAGCGGTGAGATCGTCGATCATTTGCGCTTTTTCCTGTTTTGTCATTGCCATAATTACTTACTTTTATGCGTTTAAACTTTTTGGATCTACTGCAATTCCCGGGCTCATTGTACTGGAGAGGGTAATGCTTTTCATATACGTACCTTTTGCTGCGGTCGGTTTTAGTTTAACCAAAGTCGAAACCAATTCCGCTGCATTGTCCTTTATTTTTTCAGGTTCAAAAGACACTTTCCCGATGGCGGCATGGATGATTCCGTAACGGTCTACTTTGAAGTCGATTTTACCGGCTTTCACGTCGGAAACTGCCTTACCTACTTCAGTGGTTACGGTTCCGGCTTTGGGGTTCGGCATCAAACCTCTTGGACCTAAAACACGTCCCAACGGACCTAATTTCCCCATCACGGCGGGCATGGTGACAATCACATCCACATCTGTCCAACCGTTTTTGATTTTATCCAAGTATTCGTCTAAACCCACATAATCTGCGCCGGCTTCTTTTGCTTCGGCTTCTTTATCGGGTGTAACCAAAGCCAAGACTTTTACATCTTTACCTGTTCCGTGGGGCAATGAAACTACACCGCGAACCATTTGATTCGCTTTTTTAGGGTCAACCCCCAAACGAACCGCTATATCTACAGATGCGTCGAACTTTGCCGTATTTACATCTTTTACCAAAGCTGCGGCTTCGTCGATAGTGTACAATTTACTTTTATCTACTTTAGCTTGTGCTTCCTTTTGCTTCTTTGTTAACTGAGCCATTTTTTTACTTTTAAATGTTTTACTCCGGAGCTTGTCCTCCTTTTACGGTTATACCCATAGAACGAGCTGTCCCGGCCACCATTTTCATTGCGGACTCTACGTTAAAGCAGTTCATATCTTGGATTTTGTCTTCAGCGATAGTTCTGATTTGATCCCAAGAAATGGATGCTACTTTTACACGGTTCGGTTCACCAGATGCTTTTTTGATCTTGGTGGCATCCATCAACTGGATTGCAACGGGTGGGGTTTTGATAATGAAATCAAATGATTTGTCTTGGTAGACAGTAATCACCACCGGCAAAACCTGACCTTGTTTTTCCTGTGTACGTCCGTTAAACTGTTTGCAGAACTCCATGATGTTGACGCCTGCGGCACCCAATGCCGGCCCAACCGGTGGGGAAGGGTTTGCAGCACCTCCTTTCACTTGGAGTTTTACAATTTTTTCAACTTTTTTTGCCATTTTGTTTTAATTAAAATTAAGCGTATATATTTGGAAGCAGCCTAAATTTTCTCTACTTGCATGAAAGACAGTTCAAGAGGGGTTTTACGACCGAAAATCAATACCATGACCTCTAATTTGCGTTTGTCTTCATTTATTTTTTCGATGGTTCCGTTAAATCCGTTGAAAGGGCCATCGATGACTTTCACGGTTTCTCCTATCAGGTAAGGAATATTGATCATTGATTCGTCGGATTCTGCCAATTCATCGACCTTACCCAACATCCGGTTTACTTCTGCTTGTCTCATCGGCAAAGGGTCGCCTCCTTTGGTAGCGCTTAAAAAGCTGATGACGGCAGGGATGTTTTTGATGATATGGGGAATTTCTCCTTGTAATTCCGCTTCAATCATTACATAACCGGGATAGTGAACTTTTTCTTTTTGGACTTTTTTCCCGTTTCTGATTTGAATTACTTTTTCCATCGGCACGACTACTTGTCCAATGAAATCTTGTAATTGATGGTACTGAATTTCATTTTCAATGTAGGTTTTTACCTTAGCTTCTTGTCCGCTGACGGTTTTAAGTACGTACCATTTTTTATTACTCATAATCTTTTCTTATCAAATTGTTGTTTACCTCAGAAATGTAAATATGTTTTTAATCACCACATCTCCGAAGAAGGTATCAACCAAGTACAAGAAAACAGCTAAGATGACCGTTGCAATAGCTACGATGATTGTATCTTGCTGCAGGCTGGGCCATGAAGGCCAGGTCACATGGTCTCTGAATTCGTAATAAGATTCTTTTATATAGTTTATTATTTTCATCTGTTCTATATTGTTTTCAACAGTGCCGGAAAGGAATTGCGCCTAAATGTTTAATTCGTTCCCCAACAATGCTGTCCGATGCACGGGCACAAGGATTCGAACCCTGACCAGCGGTTTTGGAGACCGCGATACTAACCATTATACTATGCCCGTATGTGAGACAAGGTGCTTTCGGATTTGAGTCGAAAACACCTTTACCTCATTTAATATTTAATTCTTAGATTAATCAAGAATTTCAGTAACCTGACCAGCTCCAACTGTTCTACCACCTTCGCGGATAGCGAAACGAAGACCATCATTCAACGCAATTGGCTGAATCAAATCAACTGTGATGGTTAAGTTGTCTCCCGGCAATACCATTTCTACTCCTTCCGGCAACTGGATTTCTCCTGTTACGTCCGTTGTACGAACATAGAACTGAGGACGGTATTTATTGTGGAAAGGTGTGTGTCGACCTCCTTCTTCTTTGGTCTAGATATAGACTTGCGCTTTGAATTTTTAGTGGGGCTTCACGGATCCTGATTTTCCGATTACCAT
>JAEZDQ010000047.1 GCA_023433225.1 Bacteroidota bacterium
CATCAAAGTTCCCGCTACGGGAAAAGAAACGGTCGGTGCGTGGAATCCGTAATCTATCAAACGTTTGGCAATATCGGAAACTTCAATCCCTAATTTTTTAAACGGCCTGAAATCCAAAATAAATTCATGGGCCACCACATTGTTTTGATTGGTATAAAGCACGTCATAGTATTTTTCCAATCTCGATTTCAAATAATTCGCGTTCAAAATAGCGTGTTGGGTAGCATGGGTCAATCCCCTTTCGCCCAACATCCGGATATAAGAATAGGAAATGGTCAATATCAGGGAAGAGCCGTAAGGAGCCGCTGAGAAAACCGTATCGGATTTATCACCGCCGGTTTCTATCAGAGGATGCGAACCCAAATAGGGAGCCAAGTGGCTTGCCACACAAATCGGCCCCACTCCCGGGCCACCGCCGCCGTGCGGAATCGCAAAAGTCTTGTGCAAATTCAAGTGGCAAACATCCGCGCCAATCATTCCGGGTGCCGTCAAACCTACTTGGGCATTCATATTGGCCCCATCCATATAAACTTGTCCCCCTGCTTCATGGATCAATTTCGTTACTTCCATGATGTTGGAATCAAAAGCTCCATAAGTCGATGGATAAGTAATCATCAGCGCCGATAAACTTTCTTTATGCTTTTCTATCTTTAATTTCAAATCGTCAATGTCGGTTTCACCATTCGGAAGGTTTTTGACCACTACGACCTTCATGCCGGCCATCGCAGCCGATGCAGGATTGGTTCCGTGCGCCGATTCAGGGATGATAACTACATTCCTATGGCCTTCGCCTTTGTCTATCTGATAAGAACGGATCACCATCAACCCGGCATATTCCCCTTGGGCACCGGAATTCTGCTGAACCGAAGTCGCGGCAAACCCGGTGATTTCGGACAAATAATCTTCTAAATTTTGAATCAACTCTTGGTAACCTGCCGCATAGGCTTTCGGAACGAAAGGATGAACCGCATTGAACCCCGGCCAGCTCAGTGGCAGCATTTCCGTAGCTGCGTTCAGTTTCATGGTACAGGAGCCCAAAGCGATCATCGAATGGTTCAAGGCCAAATCTTTCCTTTCCAAACGTTTCATATAACGCATCAGTTCGGTTTCCGTATGGTAAGCATTGAATACCTCGTGGTCCAGGAAGTCAGTTGTACGGACAAGCGAAGATGGGATTCTGGCTTTGAAGGCTTTGTTTTCTCCTAAGGTTTTGCCTTTGATTTCAGCAAAAATCCGAATCAATTTATCCAATTCTTCTTCGGTCACCACTTCATCCATTGCGATGCTGATTTTTCCTTCTTCAAAGAAATTCAATAAAATATGGTGCGACTCAAATTGGTCCGGGATCATTCCTTCGGCATCAATCTGAACCGTATCAAAGAAATTTTCATGAATGGTTTGGTAACCCAATTCGTTCAAAGCATCGTACAAACGAACCGCTTTTTGATGCACATTTCGGGCGATGGAACGCAAACCTTCTTTCCCATGGTAAACGGCATAAAATCCGGCCATTACGGCCAATAAAACCTGGGCAGTACATATATTGGATGTCGCGCGTTCACGTTTGATATGTTGCTCGCGTGTTTGCAAAGCCATGCGCAGGGCAAATTTGCCGTATCGGTCTTGTGAAACACCGATGATCCTGCCGGGGATCTGGCGTTTATAATCTTCCGTACATGACATGTAGGCTGCATGTGGCCCGCCATAACCCATCGGAACACCGAATCTTTGGGAAGTTCCCACGGCGATTTCAGCCCCAAGTTCACCCGGTGATTTCAATAAGGTCAATGCCAATAAATCGGCGGCTATAACCGTTTTGATTCCTTTGGCACTCAAGTCTGATATCAATTCGGCATAATCCCTGATTTGACCAGACTTACCCGGGTATTGCAATAAAACGCCATAGAAGCTTTCGTCGAAATCAAAATCGAGCGGGTCGCCGGTGAGAATTTCAATGCCCAATCCACTTGCTTTGGTTTCACATACTGCCAAGCTTTGTGGCAGGATATCATTTGCAATGAAGAATTTATCTGCGTTTTGGCGGTCACGGCTTCTGGATTCGCGCAACATGTGCATTGCTTCGGCGCAAGCCGTCCCTTCATCCAACAAAGATGCGTTGGCAATGGGCAATCCGGTCAAGTCCGCAATTACCGTTTGGTAATTCAACAATGCTTCTAAACGGCCTTGGGCGATTTCTGCCTGATAGGGTGTATAAGCTGTGTACCAGCCGGGATTTTCTAAAATATTCCTTTGGATAACCGAAGGTAAAATCGTTCGGTAATAACCATAGCCGATAAAACTACGGGCTTTTTTATTTTTTTCTGCCAAATCCTGCAGATGCTGTAAAATTTCATATTCCGAAAGTGCGTCGGGCAGTTCCAATGGCTTGGAGAAACGGATGTCAGCCGGTAAAGTTGCATCAATCAATTCGTCGATTGATTTTTTTCCGATAACGGAAAGCATTTCGTCCGCATCGCCAGAAATGGTACCGATGTGGCGAAGCGAAAAGTCTTGTGTATCCATGTTTTATTGCAGTGATTGATTGAACGCCCAAATTTACAATTTTGAGCCGGAATAAAAACTAATCTTTGTCAAGTGTTATTTGGAATGGCAGGAGCATTCAAAATGCGTACTGATGTATCGGATGGATTCCATGGAAAGCTCTTTGAGAACGGAAAGGTCGATGTCAGAAAGTTTTTTGACGTAGATACAGGCTTTGCCCATTTTGAATTTCCCGAGGTTCGCCAAAATTTCGCGGCTTTTTTTGGTATCCGAATAAACATACAATGAAAAGGCGGCTTTCCGCGGCGAAAACCCCAGAACCGGTGCGTCGCCTTCGTGACCGCTTGCGTATTTGTAGTGGTAATTTCCAAAACCGATAATGGTTGGCCCCCACATCCGCGGTTCTTCTCCCGACCAGTCTTTCATCAGTTCGATTAAACGAAAACCATCGGCTCTTTTTGCCGCATCTTCCACATAAGCATTCAGAAAATCAGCCACATTTTCTCCCGTGTAAGTTGTCTTGTTTGTTGCCATTGATTCCTAATTGGTCAACCAAATTTAATTAAAAAGAAATCATTTTGGTTCTTTTTAAGAAAATTTAGAAAATTTGTTCCCATCGTACAACAAAGATTAAAACCTTAGGCTTCCAAAACTTTCTGCTGTCTTTTTCTGTCTTCTTCTTTCAAATGAATTTTTCGCAAGCGAATGAAATTGGGTGTGACTTCAATACATTCGTCAGATTGGATGTATTCCATGCATTCCTCCAAAGACATATCGATTTTTGGCGCAATCACGTTGGAATCATCTTTTCCGGAAGCGCGCATATTGTTCAGCTTTTTTGCTTCCACCACGTTCACCACCAAATCATTGTCACGCGAATGTTCACCGATGATCATTCCGGTGTAAACTTCCTCTCCGGGAGAGATGAAAAATTTACCTCTATCTTGTAATTTATCAATCGAATAAGGCGTAGAAACTCCTTGGTCTTTGCTGATCAGAACGCCTGCAAGACGCCCCGGAATTTTCCCTTTCAAGGGTTTATATTCGCTGAAACGGTGCGCCATCACGGCTTCTCCCGCAGTTGCAGTTAACATTTGAGAACGCAAACCGATTAATCCCCGCGAAGGAATATCGAATTCCAAGTGCTGGGATTCACCTTTGGCTTCCATGA
>JAEZDQ010000050.1 GCA_023433225.1 Bacteroidota bacterium
CTCTTGGCCTGCTCGTGCCCGGTTCAATCCAAACCCAGTTTCCGTTTTCATCCAAAACATTGTGTCCGACTGCACTGTTAGGACCTTCACTGCGGTTGTTTCCGGATGATTTGAAAATACTGTGTTGGGGAGAATTATAAGCGATATTGTCATACGAACGATCGGTTGGATGGTAGAACCCGAACAATGCAGATTCTGTTTCCGAAAGGTGGGGATAGCCATACCAGTACCAAACATTGCTGGAATTTTGGTGCCAACCGGTAAGGGAACCATAAGAATGATTCGAAACCATGTATTCTTGATTTTCCGGGAGGTTTGATTGGAAGGCAATTTCACTAATGGTACTTCCCGTAGTGAAATTCAAGGATTTTAATTGCGCACCAAAGGCAATTCCTTTAGCGGCAGGATTAACACCTGCAGAAACAATCACACCCGCTACACCCGTAGCATGGTCGGAAACGCTTCCCGACTCGACAATGGTAATCCGGTCAGCGAATTCCTGATGCGTGGTCAACACTTCACCGCCATCCCAGATGTAAACCATCATGCCGTCTCCCGTTACAGCTACTCCCGGAAGGGTATTGTTATATAAAAAATCCACGTTCATCGAGCGTATTTGGGTTTGGCTGTCGGATGCAAAGTACACCGGAATCCCGTTAAAAAATCCATGGAAATTCACATTTTCACCAAAATCGTGGTGGGAAAGACGGTTATTTTCATAGGTTTTGGCTTCTTGATATTGTATCTCTGTTTCGTTTGTGATTTTTTCAAGTGCATCTGAGTTAACCTTTTCCTGAGCAATTGAAAATATTCCCATCAAAGCGACAGGAATGAATATTCGTTTTTTCATGTGTTAGATATTAAACTTTGTAAACGTCAAATATAGAAACTTTTGCAGTGAATTGACCGTAATTAATCGTTAATCTTTTACCTTTAATCTCTTCTATGGTTCCTACGCTTTGACCATCCTTAATTTTTACGCGGTCGCCAATTTTTAGGTTTTCGATGAATTGTTTGATTTCCTTTTGCTTCTTATCTTCAAGCGTTTTTTGCTGCTCCTGAATGAATTCAGTGTTTTGTTTCAGTTCTTTCCGAATTTCTTTTTGGAGGATTTTTTCTTTCTTTTTTTCGATGGAAGGAACCGGCTTTTTTTTGGAATTTTCCATTTCTACCCATTTCAAAAACTGATTGATCAAGTTTTTCTTATTTTTCGATTTGAAATAAGAATCAGCCAGCTCATTCATTTTTTTGCCTACTTGCAAAGCCTTTAATTCATAATCATACAATTGTTGGAAATCCACCAGTTTTTGCTGGGTTTTTTCCTGAATGGATTCTAATTCTTTGGATTGTTCTTCCGAGGAAATTTTTAATTCTTCAACTTCAATTTTTGTTTTCCGGATATGGAATTTTTCTTGTTGTAATTTCAATATTGTTTTATCTAATCGAACCTTGTCCTGCTCAACTTTCTTTTTTGCCCGATTAATTAATCGGTATGGAATTTTATTTTTTTCAGCGACTTCAAACGTAAACGAGCTTCCGGATTGTCCGATTTCTAATTGATACATCGGATTTAGGGTTTTCTCGTCAAAAAGCATACTGGCATTGATTGCTTCGGGCAGTTCTTCAGCCGCCAATTTTATGTTTGTATAATGCGTGGTAAAAATTCCGTAGGCTTTACGTTCGTAAAATTCTTCAAAGAAAACTTCCGCCAAAGCACCCCCCAATTCCGGATCAGATCCCGTTCCGAATTCATCAACCAACAACAAGCTGTTTTCATTTACATTTCTGATGAAGTGCGACATTTGTTTCAGGCGATAGCTATAAGTGCTTAACTGATTTTCAATGGATTGATTGTCACCAATATCGGTAAAAATTTTATCGAAAAAACCAATTTTAGATTTCGGGTGAACAGAAATCAAAATCCCACTTTGAATCATCAATTGATTCAGTCCGATTGTTTTTAAAGTAATACTTTTTCCTCCTGCGTTCGGTCCGGAAATAATAATAATCCGCTGATTTTTGTCTAAGGTCAGTGTTTGTGGGAAGGTTTTGATTTTCTTTTTCTGATTGGACAAATAGAGAAGGGGGTGGTAGGCATTTTTCAATTCCAATATCTTTTCCGAAGAAATTTCAGGCAGACAGGCTTGAATTGTTTGTGCGAATTTTGCTTTGGCCTGTGTAAAATCAAGGTATTCGAGAAGTTGCTCATATTCTTCCAACAAAGGTCTGTATATCGCAATTTTAACCGTTAGGTTTTTGAGAATTTTTATGATTTCTTTTTTCTCTTCCTCTTTGACTTCATCCAATTCTCTTTGCGGGTTTTGGACACTTTCAGGTTCAATAAAAGAAATAGAGCCGGTCTTGGACGTCCCCAAAAATTTTCCTTTCACGCGTTTTCGCATGGCCGAATTAACCGCAAGCACGCGTTTATCATCTATAACAGATTCTTTGATATCATCTAGAAAATTGAGGTGCGTTACTATGGATTTATTGAATAATTCGGTGATTTTTCCTGAAAGTTGTTTCATTTTTTTTCGAAAAATTAACAATTCCGGACTGGCGTCGTCCTTAATTTCACCGTGTTTATTGAAAACCGAGTCAATTTCCGAGACAATATTTTTTTCAAAAACAACCTCAGAAGCTATTTTATGGAGTTCAGGGAAGTACTCTTCAAATTGCTTGATGAATTTTGTTATCTCTTTTACCTGAAGTGAATTGGATTTAATCTTAAAGAATTCTTCTACACTTAAATAATAGTTTTCAATTTCTAATCGGGGAAGAAAATCATGCATATAATAAAATTCCGAAAACGGGATTTTATTGTCACTTTCTATGCTCGCCAAATATTCATTGGTGGTTTTTAAATCCCGGATTAAGTTTTCCCGACTACCATAAGGCTTCAAAGACAAAATCATTTCTGAAGTCTTTTCGGTAAAAGTGAATTGCGCGATATTTTTAAGAATTTCCGGAAATTCCAGATCACGTAAAGTTTGTTCTGATGCCTGCATTGGTGCAAAATTAAGTTATATTTGACAAAATGAAATTCATTTATGGATGTAAAGATTGAACCTTCTTGGAAAGAAGTTTTAAAAGAGGAATTTGAAAAACCCTATTTTGTGGATTTGGTAGACTTTGTAAAATCCGAATATAAAACCCTTACGGTTTATCCGCCCGGAAACAGGATTTTTTCAGCGTTTGATTATACACCATTTGACGAAGTAAAAGTGGTGATTATTGGACAAGACCCATATCACGGCCCTAATCAAGCAAACGGCCTATGTTTTTCTGTAGCAGACGGAGTCCGTCAACCGCCCAGTTTGCAGAATATTTTTAAAGAATTAAACAACGATTTAGGAGTTCCGGTTCCGGTCAGCGGGAATTTGGAAAAATGGGCTAAACAAGGCGTTTTGCTGCTCAATGCTACTTTGACGGTTCGCGCTTCACAAGCGGGTTCACACCAAAATAAAGGATGGGAAATGTTTACAGATACGGTTATTCGAAAGCTTTCTCAGATAAAAGAAAACCTGGTTTTTATACTTTGGGGAGCCTATGCTCAGAAAAAGGGAAGCGTAATTGACCAGACGAAGCATTATGTCATAAAGTCGGCACATCCTTCTCCTTTATCCGCTTATAATGGTTTCTTCGGGAGTAAGCCTTTTTCAAAAACCAATGAATTTTTAAGACAAATCAACCAAAAAGAAATTGTCTGGTAATCCATAAATTTTATTTCCGGACAATTCTAAATTCGGAAATTTAACCAAACTCATATTTTAATTTGTAATTTTGGACTCAATTCAAAACAAATAAAATGAAATCATTTATTACATACGATTCTCAATCCGATTTTTCAATTTACAATATTCCTTTCGGCGTTGCCATTTTACAAGACGATTCAGTTGTTTGCGTGACCCGTGTAGGCGACACGGTTATTGATTTGGCTTATTTGTATGATAAAGG
>JAEZDQ010000188.1 GCA_023433225.1 Bacteroidota bacterium
CATCAAAAGTCAGCAAAGCCGGAGCGTCCGCAGTCGGCTGTGTAAAATTACAAACGATGGAAATCACGGGAAGAATTCTTTGTCCGTTTACCGTTTTCTGTTTTCGGTAAGAAGTCATCCAGGCACCTCCACGTTTGGATTCTCTCGGGTGCATATCCATATAAAGGATTCCGAGTTCGGTTCCGTCTGCTTCGGTCACTTTCCAAACTGTCACATCTTCATGGTATTTTGGAACATCATTTAACTGCTCGAATTTCAGTCCGTATAATTTTTCGGTCACCATAAAAACCCCGTCGCGGACATTGTCAATGGCAAAATAAGGTTTGATTTCAGATTCTTCCAAATCGAATTTTTGCTTACGCAATTTCTCGGTATAATACCTCCAGTCATACGGCTGAACCGGACCTTCAAGCCCATCGGCTTTCATCAAGGTCAAAAGCTCCGCTTCTTCATTTTTTGCATTTGCCAAAGCGGGTGTCCATAATTGGTTCAAAAGATCCATTGCCTTTTCCGGCGTTTTCGCCATGGATTCTTCCAAAACATAAGCAGCATGGTTGACATATCCCAAAAGCCTGGCTCTTTCATTGCGAAGGTTGGCCTGTTTCAGAAGGATTTCATTGTTATCGGCTTCATTTCCGTTGTTACCGCGATTCTGATAAGCCGTCCAGATTTCTTTTCTCAATTCACGGTTATCGGCAAATTGCAGGAAAGGCATCACACTCGCATTCTGCAAAGTGAAAACCCATTTCCCTTCTTTTCCTTTTTCTTTGGCGGTATTTGCGGCGGCTTCTATGAGCGATTCGGGCAGGCCGGACAAATCTTCTTTTTTGTCCACCACCAATTCATAATTATTGGTTTCCGCTAAAACGTTATTTCCGAACTGAACCGACAATAAAGAAAGTTCTTCATTGATCTTTTTTAATTTGGATTTGTCGTCTGAATTCAAATTGGCTCCGCTTCTTACGAATTTCTTATAATTCTCTTCGAGTAATTTTTTCTCTTCTTCTCCCAAGTTCAACTTTGATTGATTTTCGTAAACCGATTTTACGCGTTGAAACAATTTTTCATTCAAATAAATATTGTCATTGTGTTTGGATAATTCAGGCGCAATGGTTTGTGCCAGTTCCTTGATGCTGTCATTGGTATGCGCGGAACTGAGGTTGAAAAACACGGTCGATACTTTACTGAGCAATTCTCCGGCATTTTCCATTGCCAAAATGGTATTTTCAAAAGTCGGTTCGGAAGTATCGTTTGCAATCTTTTCTATTTCTTCCGAATGAACCTTCATCCCTTCTTCAAAAGCCGGCTGAAAATGCTTGTTTTTGATTTTATCAAATGGCGGTACCTCATAAGGCGTTTCGTATGCCGCAAAAAACGGATTCTCTGAGGCATCCGTAGCGTTCTCTTTTTTACAAGCTGTCATAAGTAATCCTGTGGTTAAAATAATACATGAAATTTTTTTCATCATTGCGTAAATTTTCGGTTGAAGGCAAATATATAGAAAGTTGGAGGTTAATAAAAATGAAAAAACTGCCTGAAACAGACAGTTTTTAGCTGTGCACACGATGGGACTCGAACCCATACATCCTTAGGAAACCACCCCCTCAAGATGGCGTGTCTACCAATTTCACCACGTGTGCAATTGTGGACGGCAAAAATAAGGAATTTGTATAATGTTTATTGTAAAATGTCTTAAGTTTTTTCAATTATTAAAAATTTCTAACTTCTGACTTCTAATTTCTAACTTCTAATCATACCTTTGTGCGTTAAAAAATTTTGATTAAAAATGTTCAGGACGCATACTTGTGGAGAATTAAGCTTAAAGAATTTAAACGAAAAAGTGACCCTCAGCGGATGGGTTTCGGTGATTCGTGACAAGGGTTTTATGGTTTGGATTGATGTCAGAGACCGATACGGAATCACACAATTGATCATAGATGAAGAGCGTTCGGATAAATCTCTATTTGAAACAGCCAATAAGCTGGGACGTGAATTTGTGATTCAGGTAAGCGGAACCGTAATTGAACGCACTTCAAAAAATCCGAATCTTCCCACAGGTGAAATTGAAATTTTAGTTGAAAAACTGGAAATCCTGAATGAATCAAAACTTCCGCCATTTACCATCGAAGACCAAACCGACGGTGGTGAAGAGCTCCGCATGCAGTACCGTTACCTAGACATTCGCAGAAATCCGGTAAAAAATAAATTAATTTTCCGTCATAAAATTGCGCAGGAAGTCCGTAAATATTTATCGGATAAGGATTTCATAGAAGTCGAAACGCCGGTTTTAATTAAATCCACGCCCGAAGGAGCGCGTGACTTTGTGGTTCCTTCCCGAATGAACCCGGGAGAATTTTATGCCCTTCCCCAATCGCCTCAAACTTTTAAGCAATTGATGATGGTAGGCGGGCTCGATAAATATTTCCAGATTGTGAAGTGTTTCCGGGATGAAGATTTGAGAGCAGACCGTCAACCGGAATTTACACAAATCGACTGTGAAATGACTTTTGTGGAACAAGAAGACATTCTTGAAATTTTCGAAGGCTTGACTAAACATTTGCTGAAATCTGTACACAATATAGACATCGACAAATTTCCGCGAATGACTTACGATGAAGCCATGCGGAAATACGGGAATGACAAACCGGATATCCGTTTCGGAATGGGATTTCATGAACTCAATGACTTGGCCAAAGGAAAAGGTTTTGACATTTTCGACAAAGAAGAATTGGTGGTCGGTATCTCTGCTCCTACTTTAAATTCCTACACCCGAAAAGATATAGACCGTTTGCTGGAGTGGGTTCAACGCCCGCAAATCGGGGCAAGGGGATTCGTTTGGGTTCGGGTCAACGACGACGGGACTTTCAAATCTTCTGCCGACAAATTTTATTCGCAGGAAAATTTAGCCGCATTCGCAGAAAAAATGAACGCCCAAAAAGGCGATCTGATGATCATCATGGCCGGAAAGGCAAATGATACCCGCAAGCAATTAAGTGCACTTCGCATGGAACTGGCTGAAAGATTGGGACTAAGAAAACCGGATGAATTCGCACCGCTTTGGGTAGTGGATTTCCCACTCTTGGAATGGGACGAAGACACCAACCGCTGGCATGCCATGCACCATCCTTTCACATCTCCGAAACCCGAAGACATTTCTAAATTGAATTCAAATCCGGGTGAAGTCCGGGCAAATGCCTATGATTTGGTATTGAACGGAAATGAAATCGGTGGCGGTTCCATCCGGATTCATGACCGTGAACTCCAGTCTCAAATGTTTGAATTCTTAGGATTCACTCCGGAACAAGCACAGGAACAATTCGGATTCCTCATGAACGCCTTTCAATACGGCGCACCTCCTCACGGCGGGATTGCATTCGGCTTCGACCGTCTGGTCTCAATTCTGGACGGAAGTGAAACGATTCGTGATTATATTGCTTTCCCGAAAAACAATTCCGGCCGCGACGTGATGATCGATGCACCTGCAGTCATTGACCAAACGCAATTGGATGAATTGGCGATTAATGTTGTGAAGAAGTAAATTATGAAGAAAACAATTTGCTTTTTCATTCTGATTTGCTTTTTTAACATTGGAAAAAGTCAAATCAAAACAGATTATTTTCAAGGAAATACTTTCTATTGCACGCCCAAAGATGATAAAATAATTGAGTTATTTCAGTTAGGGATGAAATCTTTGCAGTTTGAAAAGTTTCATGGAGCTGCAATGAATATATTTACCGATTTAATTAAAAATGATACCGTTTTTTGCGATGCATATTTTATGACGGGCTATATGTTGGATCTTTTCAAAGAAGACACTTTGGCTTTTGCTTTTTTGAATGTGGCAGACAGTTTGGCGCAAAATAAATCAATAGAATTTAAGTTGACAGCTGCAATGAATAGCATGAAAATAGGTAGACCTGACATTGCAAAAAGAAAGTATGAAGAAACGAAAGAGTTTTTCCCTGACAGCCCAGAAGGCTATTATGGAACTGCACTCATTTCTCCTTTTTATGGAGAATTTGAATATGGTCTTGAAAATATCAACACAGCTATTAATAAATACAAAAGAAACGGAAAAGATGCGTTGTTTTTGAAAGCAGTTATTTTGACTAATTTAAAAAGATACGAAGAAGCGGAAGGTTTATTTGAAGATGTTAAAAGCACTTACAAAAAAGATGAAAATTTTAAGATTCACTATTCATTTAACTTTATTAAAATTATCTGAAAAGTTAAATGATCAAAAACTGAAGAAAAAAGCTGAAAACATCTACAATTCTATTCAAGATAAGAATTCAATTCCTGAAAATCTGGCAGAGGAATTTGTCTTTTAATTAAAGTTTTTATAATTACTGAAAAAGTCATTCTAAAATCCAAATTTACGATGACTTTTCATTTTTAACTTGTTTTTGGTAAAATTTATTTCCAGATTCATCGGATTGTCGTTACTTTTATTTCAAATTAAAATTGAATGGATATTTCCAAATATTTGAATGACAACCAAGATCCGAAAGACATTGAGAAAGTAATCGATAAGCTCAAGGGAATTCTTATGAATGCAGAAGAACTGGTTTATATAGCGGTTCAAAAAAAGCCCGCCATTAATATCTCACCGGATTATGTCGCGATTACCGATAAAAGAATCATTTTTTGTCGTCCAAAAAATTTAGGTTTGTCCATGGAGTTTCAGGATTTCATTTGGCGCGACCTCAAAGATTGCAACCTGAAAGAAAATATGTTAGGTGCGACCATTAGCATTAAAACCATTCACAATCTGGCGAGTGAAATTGATTATCTGCCCAAAGCCCAAGCGAGAAAAGTTTATGCTTATTGTCAGGAACAGGAAGAAATCCAAAATGAAATCAGGCGACAACGAGAGATAGAAGTCATCAAAGCTTCGGCAGGAAATATTAATCTGAATTCACAACAGCCGGAAGAAAAACCCGTTCAGGAAGATCCGGTGGAAACTTTAAGCAAACTCAAGCAATTGATGGACAGATTTCTGATTACCCGTGAAGAATATGAAGCCAAAAAACAGGAAATCCTTTCGAGGATGTGATTATCTTGATTGAACCTATCTTTTTAATAACCGGCTTTAAAGCCTTATAATCAGCTTTTTGGTAAATTCTTTCTCTTGAGTTTTACTTGTACCAACCACTGTATTTCACGTAATTCTGAGCAATCCTATCAATTTCACCTTCTTTGAGTGCTTGGGAAACCATTCCGATTTTCTTTGCCGGTACGCCTGCCCAAAGTTCTCCTTCTAGGATATGGGTTCCTTGGGTTACCACGGCTCCGGCGGCTACGATGGCATATGATTCCACCAAAGAATCGTCCATTAGAATCGCACCCATTCCAATCAAAACATGGTCGTGGATTGTACAGCCGTGCACGATGGCATTGTGTCCGACGGAAACCCGGTTGCCGATGGTTGTCGGGAATTTTTGATAGGTGCAATGCACCATTGCATTGTCCTGGATATTCACTTGATGCCCCAATTTGATAAAGTTCACATCGCCACGCAAGACCGCATTGTACCAAATACTGCAGTCGTCCCCCATTTCTACGTCGCCAATAATGACAGCTGTTTCCGCCAAAAAACAATTCTCACCAAACCGAGGATTTTTGCCCAATAATTCTTTTACCAATGCCATAAAATTTAACTATCATTTTAACGCATAAATATACATAAGTTACCGTAATTTCGCGGTATGATTAGAGTTTATACAGAAACCACGCCCAATCCCGGTATTTTAAAGTTCGTTTGTGACCAAACCCTCACCATCGGGAGCCTGGAACTAAATAAAAATGATTCCGCAGAGGATTCTCCCTTGGCGCAGGAACTATTGCGCTTTCCTTTCGTCACAAAGGTTTACATTACTGCGAATTTCGTTGCTATCCAAAAAACAGAGCAGATCGAATGGGGATTAGTCGAAGAAGAATTGACAGCCATCGTCCATCGGCATTTGGAAAAAAATACCATCTTAGCCAACCTCCAGCAGCAAGACCCTTTTACGTTGTACGTGGAAGCCACGCCCAATCCGGCCGTGATGAAGTTCGTCACCAATAAATTATTGTATGACGGAATTGCGGAAGTGAAATACGAAGAAGAAGCGAATGGGGTTCCACTTGCGAAAGAATTGTTCCAATTTCCTTATGTAAAGGAAGTTTTTATCTCTGAAAATTATATTTCTGTCACCAAAAAAGCAGATGCCGATTGGAATGAAATCACGCTCGAATTGCGTTACTTCCTATTGGATTATCTTCAGGAAGGAAAAGAAATCATCGGTGAAGGTTTTGTTCCAAAACAAAATCCATTGGAAAACACTTTCCAGAAAAAAGAATATTCGAACATCGAATTACAAATAAAAGACATCATCCGGGAATATGTCCAGCCTGCTGTTGCGGGTGACGGCGGGAACATTGAACTCATCGAATTCGATGATACGACCAAAACTGCCAAGATGCTTTTGCAGGGCGCCTGTTCGGGTTGTCCCTCATCCACCATTACGTTGAAAAACGGTATTGAGACCATGCTCAAAGAAATGATGCCGGGCCAAGTGGAGAACGTGGAAGCTTTCAACGGATAATATTCACTTTCAATGAAATAAAAGCTCGCAACCGGGGTTGCGAGCTTTTTTTGATACGAGTATATGATTTGGAAAACCGATAAATTTATCATCGCCATTGTTCTGGCCGTTTTGGCGGCTTACCTTTTCCCTCAAGGCGGCAGCGGAAATGCCAAAGCATTCTTGGACACGGTTAGCAGCATCGGGATTTCGTTTATATTTTTCTTTTACGGGATTAAATTGGGTCCGGAAAAGCTCCGATTGGGCGTACGGAACTGGAAACTCCATTTACTGATTCAACTGGCTACATTTTTACTGTTTCCGCTTCTGGTCATCGGCTTTTACCCTATCTTCCAAAACGAATCGAATGAAAACCTTTGGTTGGCGTTTTTGTTTTTGGGTGCCATGCCTTCAACGGTTTCCTCATCGGTCGTCATGGTTTCATTGGCGCGGGGAAATGTGCCAGCAGCTATTTTCAACGCCAGCATTTCGGGCCTTATTGGGATTCTCGTCACACCGTTGTGGATTGGCCTTTTTATGAAAAATCATTCCGCCGGTTTTGATTTGGGCTCCATTTATGTCAAACTTCTGACGGAAATCCTCATTCCGATTGTTTTGGGTTTATGCCTCCAAAAATGGTTGGGCCGGATTGCTTTGCGCTACAACCAACAATTGAATACATTCGATAAATCCGTCATCGTCCTCATCATTTACAAAAGTTTTGCGGAATCCTTCCAAAAGAAAATATTCGAATCGGTTAATTTCTCGGATTTAGCATGGATTACAATTTCAGTAATCCTCTTGTTTGCAGTGGTTTATTTCTTCACCGGATTTATATCGCGCATACTGAGATTCAATCGGGAAGACAGGATAACCGCCCAGTTTTGCGGAACCAAAAAATCCTTGGTGCACGGTACCGTTTTTTCCAAAATCCTTTTCCCGGCTACCTTTCCCGTGGGAATGGTTCTATTGCCTCTGTTGGTTTTCCATGCCGTACAAATCTTCATTGTGGGCATCATCGCTTCGCGGAAATCAAAAGAAATAAATTCCTGAAAACCGTATATTCGTGGATTAAAACTGATGCTGTGCCGTTTCGCCGCCTCCTGAATTTGGTTGTTTTTCTGCCTTGCCTGCTTTGGTCGCAGGACAACGGGACGGTTGCCTACGGCCGGGCGGTTATTGATTCACTTAGTTCGGGAGCCTTTGCCGGACGCGGTTATGTGGATAACGGAATGCGGAAATCTGCAAATTTTATTGCCCATGAATTTGAAAAAATCGGTTTGGATAAACTGGGTAATTCCTATTTTCAAGAATTTACCATGCCGATAAATATCCTTAAAAATGCTGAACTGACAGTCAATGGCAAGGATTTAAAATACGGAACAGATTTCCTCGTGAAGCCCAGTTCCAAGAGCCAAAGCTTCCACGCCAAAGAAGTTTATACTTTTTTCCCGGAAAATTTTGCAGCCGCATTACATTCCGAACCGGAGCTGATTGATTTCATTCAAAAGGATTTTTCAGCCCAAAAAGGCAAGCACATCGTATTTCCGCCACATCAATTTGAAGTGGATTCCATTAACCAATACTACAAACATTGGCCAAACTTTTACATGGCCGAAGAAAACCGTGGCCGAGCCATTTTTTATTTCACTGATGAGAAACTGACCGCTTCTCTTTCACAAATCCAAGACAGCATTTCAGAATTTATCATCCATGCAAAACATTATAGTAAGGATTTAAATATATCGAATTATACTATTGAAAGTAAATTCATTAAAGACTACAATGCAACCAATGTAATCGGCCAGATAGAAGGCGGTCAAACCGATTCACTGATAGTCATTACCGCTCATTATGATCATTTAGGGAAAGTCGGAAATGTTTATTTTCCCGGTGCGAGCGACAATGCGAGCGGCACAGCTTTTCTGCTGAGCCTGGCCAAATATTTTTCTGAAAACAAACCAAAGCACACCTTGGTTTTCATTGCCTTCGGAGCAGAAGAAGCCGGTTTGGTGGGTTCACGGTATTTCGTGGCGCATCCATTATTTGATTTAAACAAAGTGAAACTCTTATTGAACTTCGATATTATGGGCGCGGGAGAAGACGGGATTCAAGTTGTAAACAGTACGGTTTTCACGAAAGAATATGAACTGTTGAACCGAATCAATACAGAAAAAAATTACCTCAAACAAATCAAAAAACGCGGGGAGGCCTGCAATTCAGATCATTGCCCGTTTTATGAGCGAGGGATTCCCTCCTTTTTCATTTATACTTTGGGTGGCCCCGGGCATTACCACGATGTTTGGGATACATCGGATTCTTTGAGCCTTGCCGAATTTGAAGATTTACAGCGATTATTCATTGATTTTATCAACCGACTTTAAAGCTTTTCGGCGACGATGCTGTAAACCATCGGGATTTTATTGCCCAAATGTTTGATTTGGAATTTTCCCGGCTCAAACTCTTCGGTGTGGTTGAAACAATTATAAGGTGAATAGTCATATTCTTCCAAAGCTGAAATTTGCAAACCGTTTTTAACCAAGCTATTCACAACTTCTCCCAAACCATGGTTCCAAGAAATAAAATTTTCTTTTTCAGAATTTGTTTCCGCATAGGAATTTTCAAAAGTTTCGATGGCTGCCGAGTTAAAATAACGGTATTCAACTTGTTTGAAATCATCATCATACATCCACATAAAAGGATGGAATTCCACAAAAACAAATTTTCCTGTGGGTTTTAGAAAATGCGAAACAATGGCTGCCCATTTCTCCAGGTCAGGCAACCATCAAAT
>JAEZDQ010000064.1 GCA_023433225.1 Bacteroidota bacterium
CCCGGGACTACATTATGGGCTTGCCGGACAGGCTGGATAGAATTGCACAACGAATCGTTATTCCGCAGGAGTCTCCGAGATTAAAATGGGTTTACCAAGTTTAAAACTTCTATATAATGAATCTTCAAAAATATTTGGAAAAGGGTTATAGTTACGCTGATTATTTACGCAAAATAGAAGACCAGTTGTTTGATTTGGAAAAGTCGGAAGACGAGCAAGGATTTGCGCAATATTATTCGTTGAACCTGAAAAGAATTGAGCGGATTGACCGCAATTTTCAGCTTTCGGATGCGCAAAAGGAACGGTTGAAGGCGCTTGGTAATGATTTTAAATTGCTCATCATCAGTGAAGGTTGGTGCGGTGACGCGGCCCAGGTCTTGCCGGTGGTGCATGTGATGATGGAGGAACTGGGTGTGGAAGAAAAGATTGTTTTGCGGGATGAAAACCCGGAACTGATAGATGCTTACCTCACTGACGGTGCACGTTCGATTCCGATATTAATCGGGGTGGACAGCGAAGGGCATGAATTGTTCCGATTCGGGCCGAGACCGTTGCACGGGATGGAATTGCTGAAAAAACACAAGGCAGACCCAAAGACTTATACGGTGGATGAATTCCATGTGGATTTACAAGCTTGGTATAACCGGGATAAAGGGAATGCTATTTTTGAAGAATTTATGGCCGCGGCTTTGGACCGTTCGTGATTTAAAATCACTTTTCCCTAAACTTGATTAGAAAATTGAGAATGAATTTAAACCTTTTTACCTAATTCTTAATAATGATTATTATAGCAAATCATTTTTATGATAAATATAAAACCGATTGATTACTCAATCGGTTTTTTTAGCGGAGAAAGAGGGATTCGAACCCCCGGAGGTATTACCCTCAACAGTTTTCAAGACTGCCGCAATCGACCACTCTGCCATTTCTCCAAAAAGAAAAGAAAATCGTTTTCCGCATTCAGGGTGCAAATATAAATCTTTTTACGGATTTGCCACAAACTAAGTTTGAAATTTCAACCTCTATTTAAGGGGAAGTTGATATTATTCCAGTGTAGCGATGGGCGGGATTATATTCATACTTTAAAATAACGTTTGAATAATCGAATGCCGATGGTTTTAAGCAGAACCGAAAAGATTTTGTAATTTAGCAAACTTAATTTTCACGAATAAAAAACTTAAAATATGAAAGAAGTTGTAATCGTCTCTGCAGTGAGGACACCGATGGGCTCGTTTATGGGCGGATTGTCCACCATACCTGCTGTGAAACTTGGTTCAACCGCCATCAAGGGCGCATTGGATAAAATCAACCTCGACCCTTCCTTGGTTCAGGAAGTGTTTATGGGAAATGTACTCCAGGCAGGAGAAGGACAAGCTCCCGCACGACAAGCCGCTTTGGGCGCGGGAATTCCGAATACCGTTCCTTGTACGACCGTAAACAAGGTTTGTGCTTCCGGGATGAAAGCGGTAATGTTCGCTGCACAGGCCATCAAATGTGGCGATGCCGATATTGTAGTGGCAGGGGGAATGGAAAATATGTCTCAAACACCATTTTACAATATGGCAGGGCGAACCGGAACCAAATTCGGAAATTCTACCATGCTGGACGGAATTATTCAGGATGGTTTACTGGATGCCTACAACAAAAAGACAATGGGTTTTTCAGCAGACGCGACGGCCGTAAAACACAATATATCAAGAGAAGAACAAGACACATTTGCGATTGAATCCTATACCCGCTCTGCCAATGCATGGAAAGAAGGAAGATTTTCCGACGAAATCGTTCCGGTAGAAATTCCGCAACGCAAAGGTGACCCTATCTTAATGAACGAAGACGAAGAATACAAATCAGCCAATTTTGCAAAATTCCCGGAACTCCGTCCCGCTTTTGAAAAAGACGGCACTGTAACTGCCGCAAATGCTTCTACTTTGAATGACGGAGCTTCTGCGCTGGTTTTGATGTCCAAAGAGAAAGCAGACGAATTGGAAATCAAGCCATTGGCGAAAATTGTTTCTTACGGTGACGCTGCCCATGAGCCGGAATGGTTTACAACCGCTCCTGCAAAGGCTGTTCCGGTAGCTTTAGGAAAAGCAGGCCTCGATAAATCCGACATCGATTTCTGGGAATTCAACGAAGCTTTTTCAGTTGTCGGGATTGTCAACACAAAAATATTGGAATTGGATTCGGCCAAAATCAACGTAAACGGAGGTGCCGTTTCTCTGGGACATCCGCTGGGAAGCTCTGGTTCAAGGATTTTGGTTACGCTTATCAATGTTTTAAAACAAAACAATGGAAAATACGGTGGAGCCGGAATCTGTAACGGAGGCGGTGGTGCTTCCGCGATGATTATTGAGAATTTATCATAAACCAAAAGCCTTGTCAAGGTTTGGAACCTTGACAAGGCTATCTAAACATCAAACCTGTCAGGTTTCTGAAACCTGACAGGTTTTTTTATGGATTGATTAAATGAAATTGTAGTTTTGTTAAGATTTGAATGAAAATTTAAGCATATCTGTCATCATAGCGGTTTATCAGCGACCTGATGAACTGACTGAACTGTTGCAAAGTTTGTCTTCGCAATCTGATTCTGACTTCGAAGTCGTCGTAGTGGATGACGGTTCGCCTGAAAAACTGGAAAATTTAATTCAGGATTATAAAAAGCTTTTAAACCTGAAATATTTTTATAAAGAGAATTCCGGGCCGGGAAAATCCCGAAATTACGGAATGGAGAGAGCTTCCGGCAATTACTTTATCTTTCTGGATTCCGATACGATTGCACCCCAAAATTACATCGCTACGGTTCGCAAAGAATTGACGGAAAATTATGTCGATGCTTTTGGTGGCCCTGATGCGGCGGATGAGAGTTTTTCAGACCTGCAAAAAGCGATTTCTTTCTCAATGACTTCTTTTTTGACAACCGGAGGAATTCGCGGAGGAAAGAAACACGTCGGGAAATTTCAACCGAGAAGTTTCAACATGGGAATTTCAAAAGCGGCTTTTGAAGAAACAGGCGGATTCGGGAATTTACGCATTGGTGAAGACCCGGATTTAAGCATGACTTTGTGGGAAAAAGGATTTGAAACCCGACTGTTTTCAGACGCAAAAGTTTTTCACAAACGAAGAACTTCTCTAAAAAAATTTGGGAAACAAGTGTATCAGTTTGGTGCGGCAAGACCAATTTTAAATCAACGACATCCTGGAAGCGGAAAGCTGACTTATTGGTTTCCGAGTTTGTTTTTAATCATTATGACTTACAGCTTAATCTCTATATTCATTCCAGTATGGCCTATGTATTTCTATCTTAAAATTAATTATGGAAATCAAATTTTGTGGCTTAATTTTAATAATCCTATAGTCTTTATTTGGTTTGTTATTGAAACATTCTTTATCGTCTTTATCTTCTTCTACTTTTTCTCAATTTTCTTCTTATCAACACTACGATTTACTAACCTAAAAGTCGGATTTCTTTCTGTCATTACGACCTTAATCCAGTTTTCTTGTTATGGTTTCGGATTTTTAAAATCATGGATTCTGCTCAACATTTTTAAAATGAAGCCGGAAAAGGCTTTTCCTTCTCATTTTTCAAATTAGCCTTTGCTTTTAGTGGAATTTGTTTTGTATCTTTGGGAGGTATGAATAATCGTGTTTTACTTTCCGTTTTACATCGTGCGATGTGGTCTGATTGATCTAATTTATTAACTTCAAATCAATGGGTCAATCATTTATACAATCATTAAAAAAATAATATTATGTCAGAAGAATTAAAAAGCGTCGAATACGGCTTGGAGAAAATATTTGAAGGAGCTCAGGACTTTCTGCCTCTTTTGGGAACCGATTATGTGGAATTTTATGTAGGGAATGCCAAACAATCCGCGCATTATTATAAAACAGCATTTGGATTCCAGTCCGAAGCTTATGCCGGGTTGGAAACCGGATTGAGGGACCGTGCTTCTTATGTATTGAAACAGGATAAAATCCGTTTGGTTTTGACAACGGCATTGAACTCTGATTCGCCTATCGGGGAGCATGTAAAAAAACACGGTGACGGGGTGAAGATCATCGCACTTTGGGTGGACGACGCCAGAAGTGCCTACGAAGAAACAACCAAACGCGGTGCTGAATCCTTCATGGAACCTAAAGTTACTTCTGATGAAGATGGAGAAATCGTTCAAGCCGGGATTTTCGGTTATGGCGAAACGGTTTTTATGTTCACAGAACGCAGAAATTACAACGGGCTTTTCATGCCCGGTTATGTGAAATGGGAAACGGATTATAATCCGACTCCGGTTGGATTGAAATTCATCGACCACATGGTCGGCAACGTGGGTTGGAACCAGATGAATGTTTGGGTAAAATGGTTCGAGGACATTATGGGATTCGTGAATTTCTTGTCGTTTGATGACAAACAGATTACAACTGAATACTCAGCTTTGATGTCAAAAGTAATGGCCAACGGTAACGGAAGGATCAAATTCCCAATCAACGAACCGGCCGAAGGGATGAAACGTTCGCAAATTGAGGAATACTTGGATTTTTATGAAAGCCCCGGAGTTCAGCATTTGGCGTTGGCAACAGATGATATTATCAAAACGGTTGCAGAAATGAAATCCAGAGGAGTTGAATTTTTATCGACTCCGCCACAAGCTTATTACGATGCCATTCCGGACAGGCTGAAAGCGCATATGCATAAATTCAAAGAAGACATCAATGAATTGCAGAAACTGGGGATTATGATTGATGCAGATGAAGAAGGTTATTTGCTGCAAATCTTTACCAAACCGGTCGAAGACCGCCCTACCCTATTCTACGAAGTAATCCAAAGAATGGGTGCGAGAGGTTTTGGAGCCGGAAACTTCAAAGCTTTGTTTGAATCCATCGAAAGAGAACAGGAAAAAAGAGGAACTTTGTAAGTAGGTTTCTCTAATAAATAAAAATCCCGCCTCGAAAGAAGCGGGATTTTATTTTATAATTTTCCTAAGTGGATTATTTCACAATCGTCAATTCGTCGATGATGTTTTTGGCACCTGCAAATTTATCAATGATGAATAAGATGTAACGAACATCCACCGAAATGGTTCTTTGTAATTTCGGGTCGAAGATCACGTCACCGGCCATGGCTTCGATGTTTCCGTCGAATGCCAAACCAATCAGTTCACCGTTTCCGTTTAGGACAGGCGAACCTGAATTACCACCGGTAATATCATGGTCTGTCAGGAAGTTCACCCACAATTCACCGTTTTCATCGGCATACTGGCCGTAATCCTTTTTGTTGTATAAATCGATTAACTTCTGTGGATTATCGAATTCAAGGTCACCTTCTTTGTGTTTGGCGATGGTGCCTTTCAGCGTAGTATAATAATTGTATTGCGCATCGTTTACTTTTCCTTTTCCAAGCGGTAAATCGCGCACGGTTCCATACGTCAAACGAAGCGTGCTGTTGGCATCCGGATAGACGATTGGGCTCAACCCGGATTCCCTCAACCCCTCCACTAACAAACGGAAGGCACGGCTGTAACTGTCTTTCAACGCCTTTTGTTCGGGTGTCTCGGCACGGTAACGCGTCATCAGATCGGATGATAATTTGTACAATTCATCGTTGGCAATCACCGTCGCATTCGGATTGTCCAAGTAAGCCATCAATTTGTCTTTATCGGTAAAAATACTGGATTTGAAAGCATTTTGAACATAGGTTTTAAAGTTGCCGTTTGAACTTTCACCCATTTTCTTGGCATAAGGAGCCAGTCCGCCTTTGGTTGCTTTGGAGT